>JANMAN010000640.1:0-7176 GCA_031359885.1 Tardiphaga sp.
CGATGCGATCAGCACGTTTTCCGCGTCGAGCGGTTCGACACGCACCGGCACCGGCACAAAACGCTCGGGGCTCGTGTGCGTGTAGACGATGTCCTGCCCGTTCGCGCCGCGCACCAAGCTTGCGCGCGGCACCGAAATTCCGGTCTGGATATCGCCGGTCGGGGCCAGCACCGTCACGAATTGCCCGAGCCGTAGGCCGGCCGTGTCACCCTTGATGGCGAAATTCACCGGCACGGATTGATTGCGATCGGCGAAGCCGGCTCCCGCATACGTCAGCGCCAGCGTGCGGTCGTCGCCGAGCCGCGCGGAGGCGTCGCGCGCATCCGAAATCGCGGTGAACGACAACGCCTCGACCCAAAGCCGCTCGGGATCGACGATGCGATAGACGATAGCATTGGGCGATGCGATCTGCCCGGCCGTCGCGGCGGCTTCGGCGATGATTCCGTCGACCGGCGCGATCAAAGCCTCCGGGTCGCGCCGCGATTTATCCAACGACGCGCGACGCGTTTTCAGACCGTCCAGTTCGAGCTTGGATTCATCGAGTTGCGTCTTGGTCGCCGCCCCGAACGGCACGAGCGTATCGAGCCGCGCGACGCGGCGCTCGACGATCGAAATCTGCTGATCGAGTTCGCCCTGGCGCTGGCGCATGTCGGAGAGATCGATCGCCTGCAAGGGCGGCGTCACGTAAGCGAGAATGTCGCCGGTTTTGACGTGCGTGCCGAGGTTCGGGAAACCGCCCGCCGGCGCGGACAACCTCCCGCCGACCGCCGCCTGTACGAGGCCGCTGGCATTCGGATTGGGCACGATGCGGCCGGGCATTTCGGTTGCGCGGCGATGCGACGCCGGTGCGGTCAGAACAGTGCGGATCGCGAGGATGCGCTGCGTCGCCTTCGGCACCAGCGCGCTGCCGTCGGTCATGCGTTGCGACCGGTCCTGCTGCGTCGGTGCCGGCATATCGGCGCGCGCCGCACCGATGCAAAAGAGCGTGGCGATCGCCGCAACGGTGGCTTTGCGCCGCCGACCGAGCATGCCCATTGCCGCGATGCCAGCCGCGAAGCCGCCCAGCGTAAACAGCAACTGGCTCGCCCTGCTTGCGGCCGGCGCGGCCGTCGAGGTGACCGGCTGAGACGGCGGGACGATCAGCGTCGCCGTCAGCACATCGGCATTGCCGCCGGCCTTGATATCGAAGATCAACGGATAGGTGCCGGGGTTCATCACCCATGGTCCGACGATCCGGTAGAGACCCTCGCTGATGACAGAAGCTTTCACCAAGCCGTCGGGCGTATCGACCGCGATGACGGCATCGGCGATCGGAGCGTTGGTGAGAAAGCCGTCGAGGTAGAGGTCGAGCCCGTCGTCGCGCTTGACCGCGACCAGTTCGAACAATTTCGAGACAGCCTCGGCGCGCGGCGTCATGTCCGCGACCGGCGCCGGCGTAGCGCCATGATCATGGCCCTCATGCGCAGCGACGGGAAAGGCCCCGAGCAGAATCAAAATAGCAACAGCGCGGAGCGCCGGCATGATCGTCGATAACATTGAATGTATCCGCGATGCATCGTTGGCGCGATGGGCCGAACGCGATGCGATAAAACGAAGCGTCGCACCCGCATGCGCAGGGTGCGATCGCCAGGTTTACGCGGAGATCCGAGGCGGCCTGCGAGGCCCGTCCGGCCTATCGCCAAGCGGCAACGCGACCGTCACGAACTCAGGCGTCGATGCAACGCCAGGCGGTGCGTCGATTGCGATCACGCTCGCCAAAACGAACGCACCGGCAAGGCCGCAAGCGCAACCGCAGTTGCCGAGACAGGCGTCTTGCTTGCTTGGCTGTTTCTGATCTGCCGCACTCGCGAGATCGACTTTCTGATCGACCGCGACATGCGACATGCCATGGTGACCGGCATCGACAATCTTCACGACATCGATCGCCGCCATAACTGACGCAGCATGACGCTGCGAATGGCAACCCGCCCATGCCGGCATGATTTGCGCCGCGATCAACGCGACCGCGACGAAAACAGCACTTATCGATCGTGCGATGCCAACCATACAAACATCATACGATAGAGGTGCCTGGCACGCAAATCGAGTTCGGAAATCGTCTCGTGAGCGATCAGCGCCGTCGCGCGACGGCGACGCCGACCAAAAACGCGACGAGTAACGACGCAAGCGGCGCTTCCCGAGCCACATTGCTGAGAACACTCAGCGGCATGCCGGGCTTTTTGGCGTTGTCGAACGTCTCGGAAATTCGGGTGCCGGCGTCGGACAGCGTCTCGAACACGCTCGACGCCGTCCATTTCGCGGCCGACGGCGTTTCGGCGAAGGAATCGGCACCTTCATAGATATAGGGCTGGCGGGGAATGTCGGTCATCGCTGTCTCCTTCTCGCGCGTGCGCACTCCAATGACGCGGCCGCTTTTTGGTTCCCTCGCGCGTCGAACCGCGGGGCGCTAGTCCAGCCCGCGTTCGCGGCTGAGCTTGACCATCTCCGCGATAAAAATCGCTTTCTGGCGCTCGTCGAGGCTCACGAATAGCGGCTCGGCGGCGTCGGCAACGGCGCGCTGGTCCACCGCCCTATCATTGAGGAACTGGGCCTCGTTGCGCATCTGCTCCACGATGTCGTCCGGCGGATCGCGCTTGGCGCGCGCGACGCGCAACTTCAGCCGTTCCGCGCCGTTGCTGCCGAGATAGCGCATGGCGCTGTTAAAGCCACCCCAGTGCTTGTCCTGTTCCGGCGTCAATTTCAGTTCCGATTTGATACGACCGATATTGGCATCGCTCGCAGCCATGATCTGCTCGGCGGTGAGTGGCGCTTCCGGCTGCAACGTCGGGACCGCCGGCGCGAGCGGCGCGGACTTCGCGGCTTTGGCGGGCTTCGCCGCATCCTTCGCGGCCTTGGCCTTTGCAGCTTTTGTTTGGGCGGGTGTCGCGCGATCGTTCGCAGCCGGCGCCGGCTGAGCTTGCTCCGGCTGCCGAGGTTGCGGCTGACTGGGCGGTACGCCGAGCACGCTGCCGACGATCCCGACCACGCCGCCGATCGCGCCGCCCAAAACGCCGCCGACAGGTCCGGCCGCGCGGTTGCCGTCACGTGCACCCTTCTCGACGCCCTGCACCAGCCCCTGCGCATGGGCAGCACTCGCCAGCATCACAGCCGCGATCGTGATCGCCAGACCCCGTCTCGTCATGCGTCGTCTCCGAACTTGTCGTTGCAACCGACGCAATTCTAAACCGTGACGCTGCCGCAGGCCACCTCCGTCCGGATTGTCCATGGACCTTTACGGCGCAGCGTTGCTAGATTGCCCCACAGAAGAAACGCAACAAACATTCGGGACGGAAACATGACGACGAACAAGAAGAAACTGCTGATTACCGAATCGATGTCGCAACAAGGCTGGAGCCTATTTCACAAACGCGGCGATATCGAAGCCATCGAATTCCCGAACATGATCTCGGCGGCGGATTTTTCGAAGCTGCTGCAAACCCACGCGCCGGTGCATGGCGTGGCGCTCGGCGCGACGGCGTTCGGCGAAAAAGAGCTGACCGATTCGCAAGATATGAAAGTCGTTGCGCGCATCGGCGTCGGATACGACGCGGTCGATGTGCCGGCGCTATCGAAACGCGACGTGCCGCTGATGGTGGCCGGCACCGCGAATTCCCCCTCGGTCGCCGAGCAGGCTGTCTTCATGATGCTGACATTGGCCAAGCGCGCGGTTGAACTGCATGCGCTGGTGAAAGACGGCAAATGGGGCACGCGCCTCGCATCGCTGCCGTTCGATCTGTTCGGCAAAACATTGTTGATCGTCGGCTTCGGCCGCATCGGCACGCGCACCGCGAAGCGTTGCCTTGCGATGGAAATGACCGTGCTGGTCTACGACCCCTACAAATCCGCCGACGAAATCAAAGCTGCCGGGTGCGAGCCGATAACGGACCTCGACGCCGCCCTGCCGCGCGCGGATTTCGTCAGCCTGCATTGCCCTAAGACCAAAGAGACCAACGGCCTGATCGACGCCGGCAAACTCGCGCGGATGAAACCGTCGGCTTACCTCGTCAACACCGCGCGCGGCGGCATCGTCGTCGAGTCCGCTTTGTACGATGCGCTGATCGCGAAAAAACTCGGCGGCGCAGGCCTCGACGTATTCGAACAAGAGCCGCCGCCGCTCGGCCACAAATTGTTCGACCTGCCGAACGTCATTATCGCACCGCATGTCGCGGGCGTCACGCGCGAGGCGCTCGATCGCATGGGCGAACAGACCGCGCGCAACATGCTCAGCGTGCTGGACGGCGAGCCGATCCGCGTCAATGTCATCAATCAGGAAGTTCTCACCTAATGGCGTTCAAGGAATACGGCGATCACGACGCACTCGGCCTTGCCGAATTGGTCGCGACCAAACAAGTCAGCGCGGACGAATTGCTCGATGAAGCGGTGTCCCGAACCGAAGCGGTCGATCACGCCATCAATGCCGTGGTCGTCAAGCATTACGATTACGCACAGGCGCAGATCGCGCGCGGTTTGCCGGAAGGTCCGTTTCGCGGCGTGCCGTTTTTGTTAAAGGATCTGGACTCGATCAAAGGCACGCGTACCACCTTCGGCTCGACGCTGACGAAGGATCATGTCGCCGACCAGACGTCGACGATCGCGCAGCGCTTCATCGATTCAGGGCTGGTCGTGTTCGGCAAGAGCGCCAGCCCCGAACTTGGCTTGATGCCGACCACCGAGTCGCGGCTGCATGGCCCGACGCGCAATCCGTGGAATCCCGCGCATGCCGCAGGCGGCTCCTCCGGCGGAGCGGCCGCGGCCGTGGCCGCGCGCATCCTGCCGATGGCGCATGCCAGCGACGGCGGCGGCTCGATCCGCATTCCTGCGGCCGCCTGCGGCGTGTTCGGTCTTAAACCGACGCGAGCGCGTACGCCGTCCGGACCCGATCGCGGCGAAGGCTGGGGCGGCTTTTCCGCCGGTCACGTCGTTGGCCTCAGCGTGCGCGACAGCGCTGCGATGCTCGACGCCATCCAGGGCGCCGAAGCGACCAGCCCCTATGTCGCGCCCGCGCCGGAGCGGCCGTTCGCACAAGAGGTCGGCCGCGATCCTGGAAAATTGCGCGTCTTCTTTACCGACGTGTCGCCCTATGGCGAAGCAATCGATCCGGAGGTGGCCGCCGCCGTGCGCGACGTTGCGTCGATGCTCGAAAAGCTCGGCCATCATATCGAGGAGCGCGCGCCGGAGCTGCCGTCCGATCCGGCCCACGTGATCGCGTCGATCGTCGCCGCGAATACCGCGCTTGCGGTCCGCATCGCCGAACAGCGCCACGGTCGCGACATGACCGATCAGGATTTCGAACGGCTCACATTGGCGATGGCGATCAATGCGAGAAAATCCAGCGCAACGGATTACGTCGCGGCGCAACTCGCGGCGTACGAGATTTCCAAAACGCTGGCGACGTTCTTTGGTGGTTGCGATATTTTCTTGTCTCCGACGCTATGTCAGCCAGCGCTGAAAGTCGGCGAACTCGACACGATGGCGGCAGACCTGTCGCATGTCTCGCCAGTGCTGCGGCGCTTCATGCCGGGCACGAGCATGTTCAATATGTCGGGTCAGCCCGCGATGAGCGTGCCCCTGGCGTGGACGGCGTCGGATTTGCCGATCGGCATCAGTTTCGCTGCGCGTTACGGCGACGAAGCGACGTTGTTTCGCCTCGCTGCGCAGTTGGAACAAGAGCGTCCTTGGCGGAACCGGAGACCCCATATCTGCGCCTAAAAAAGCCACAGGATCGGTGCAGCGTTGCGTCATGTTCACGAGTGGAGGATGTCAGTTTTGAATCGTAATGATCCCACCGATGACGTGCTCGCCGCGATCGCCAGCATCTTCGACAAATCGGATGCACCGCCTGCGGCCCCACAGTCCGAGGACGAGACGACCGAGCAGCCTTCGCATAGTGCATCTCAACCGCGCGAGATCGACGGCTACTCGCGATCGGGCCCCGGCCCGCTCGACGCGATCCGGTTCAAATGGACCGCGCGTCGCGACGACAATGGCGAGTATTATGTCGACGAGACGATCGGCGCGCAGTCGCGGGCGGTGTCGAGCGGCCCGATCGCGGAAGACGAAGTGGTCGCTTTCGTGGATTCGCGGGTCAAGCAGGCGCGTGAGCGTTTCGATCGCCTGAAAAACGACATGACCGTCAAACCAGCCGAACCATCGGCCGCCCGCATCGCCGTCGAACGCGCGCATACTGAGCACGACGCCAGTGAAGATCAGGGCTTCTAACGGCCGTTTCGGCCTGAACCATCTTTGCAAGAATGAACCTTCGGCCTCTCGGCCGCGACGGAGTCGACAGACGGTTCGTGGCGGTGTTGAATATGGCTGTTCACAATTATTGCTGACGATCCGATTTTGCCGACGCTGTTTTTCCGTTCAGGAGATGATTGCAAGATGATGACCCGGTCGATGGCGCTGGCCGCCTGGACGTTGGCTGCGGCGTGTTTCGTCGATACGGCCGTGCAGGCCCAGACCTATCGTTTCAACGTCGACGGCCAAACGGTTCGCATCCAGCAGCCGCGCAATTGCAATTCGTCGGATTGCGTGTTGGTGTCGATCCCCGGCTATTACGAACGCGATGGCCGCCGCAGCCGCCGCGCGAAAAAAGCCGATCGCGAACGCATCGCACGCGAGCAAGCCAAGGCGAAACCCAACACCGAGGCCAAAGACGATCTGAAGCCCGGTCCGTCGGCCGACGCAAAGAGCGATGCGCGCATCAAACCGGACGCGGTGGCAGCGCCCGCTGCGGTCGTGGCCGCGGCATCGCCGACCCGTGCATTGGGACCGGCAACGAGCAACGCCTCGCCGCTCGGCGTCTGGCTGACGGAAGAGACCAACGGCAAGGTCAAGATCGAGGCTTGCGGCGTCAACCTGTGCGGCTACGCACTCGATCCGAAAAGCGGCGAGAAGGCCGACAAGGTGCTGATCGACATGGCCGCGAACGGCCCGAAGTGGAGCGGCCGGATTTTCGATCCCGGCAACGGCAACAATTTCGACTCCAACATCGCTCTCAACGGCCCGGATTCACTTCGCGTGCAGGGCTGCCCGACCAACGCAACGTTCTGCGGCAGTCAGACCTGGACGCGGGTGAACTGAATTTCGACGCGAGACGTATTTCGCGTTATGTCTGCAACGGTTTCGCGTAGT
>JANMAN010000665.1:0-13392 GCA_031359885.1 Tardiphaga sp.
GCAGGGCTGCCCGACCAACGCAACGTTCTGCGGCAGTCAGACCTGGACGCGGGTGAACTGAGCTTCGACGCGAGACGTATTTCGCGTTATGTCTGCAACGGTTTCGCGTAGTCGTCTTCGCTGACCATCTCCATCCAGGTCGCGGTGTTGCCGTCCTGCGCTTCCTGCATCGCGATGTGGCACATCGCGTTCGTCGGCGATGCGCCGTGCCAGTGTTTCTCGCCTGGCGGAATCCACACCGTATCGCCCGGCCTGATCTCGCGCAGCGGTCCGTTCGCCGTTTGAATGCGGCCGATCCCGGAAATCACATACAGCGTTTGCCCGAGCGGATGGCTATGCCAGGCCGTCCGCGCGCCCGGCTCGAACGTCACGCGAAACGCCGCCAGCCGCGCCGGCTCCGGCGCGGTGACGATCGGATCTTGCCAGACCGTCCCGGTGAAATAATTGTCCGGCGCGCGTTTGGTGGCGCGCGATCCCGCGAGCATGATCTCCATGATCAGGCCTTTGCCTTGAAGGCCGCATAACGCGCCTTGGTTTCGGCGTTCATCGGATAAAGTCCTGGCAGGATTTCGCCGTTGTTCACTTCCTCGACGATCCAGCCTTCCATGCGCTCCTGCTCCGGGCCTTCGGCCAAAACATGATCGAGCAACGCCTTGGGAATCAAGACCGCGCCGTCCTGATCGGCGACGATGACGTCATCCGGGAAGATCGCGACGCCGCCGCAACCGATCGGCTCGCCCCAGCCGACGAACGTCAATCCCGCAACCGACGGCGGTGCCGCCGCGCCATCGCACCAGACCGGCATGCCGGTGCCGAGCACGCCTTCGAGATCGCGCACCGCGCCATCCGTCACAAGCGCCGTCACCTTGCGCTTCATCATGCGCGCGCAAAGGATGTCACCGAAGATGCCGGCGTCGGTGATGCCCATCGCATCGACCACGGCAATGCAACCCTCGGGCATCGCCTCGATCGCGGCGCGTGTCGAAATCGGCGACGCCCAAGACTCCGGTGTTGCGAGATCTTCGCGCGCCGGCACGAAGCGCAGCGTGAAGGCGGGGCCGACAAGACGCTCCTGCCCTGGCCGCAACGGACGCGAGCCCCGCAACCAGACATTGCGCAAACCTTTCTTCAACAGCACGGTTGTGATGGTCGCGGTGGAGACACGCGACAGGATCGCGATCGCTTCGGGAGAAAGAGACATTTGGCACAAGGCTCCGTTTGAATTCTGTCGCGCATGTTGCGGTCGGCGCGCGCCACGTCAAGGCCGTCGACCGCATCTCGATCATGTCAGCTTATCGCGTGTATGCTGATTAAAGAATTGAATGCACTCGTATATTTTGGCTTCCAGCGATTTCGCTCGAGCGCGACATGGGCTAACGTCGCGCGACATCGACGAGTGACGCTCAATGCCTGCTGCACCTTTGCTTCCACCCCGTCTGCTGCCCAGTGGCGACAGCGCGATCACCGTCGAATTCAGCCGCGCCATCGATGCATCGGCGAA
This sequence comes from Tardiphaga sp., assembly GCA_031359885.1. Classification (GTDB taxonomy): domain Bacteria; phylum Pseudomonadota; class Alphaproteobacteria; order Rhizobiales; family Xanthobacteraceae; genus Tardiphaga. Next base: position 1,502 of record JANMAN010000665.1, read on the forward strand.
TGCGCGCGTGCTTGCACTCGACAGGCTGCTGACGGCCGAGCCTGTTCAAGGTGTCACCGAATCCGTGCCGACCTATCGTTCGCTGCTGGTGCATTACAATCCTGTCGTTGTCGACTTCGATGATCTCAGCGCGCAACTCATCACGCTTGCCAAACGCGCCGAACCTATCGCGACCACGACACGGCGCTGGCGCATTCCCGTCGACTATGGCGGCGAGCACGGCGTCGATCTCGAGGACGTGGCAAAGACTCTCGACACCACGCCCGATGCGATCGTCGCGCGTCACGTCGCCGGCGACTATCGCGTGGCGATGATCGGCTTCACACCGGGCTGGTCTTATTTGAGTGGCCTCGAATTGGGATTGCAGATGTCGCGCCGGCAAAATCCGCGACTGCTGACGCCGGCCGGCACGATCTCGATAGGCGGCGTTCAAACGGGTGTGCAATGCATTGCCGGTCCGAGTGGTTGGCATCTGTTGGGCTGCACGCCGGTGCGGACGTATCAGCTCGGACGCGATCCGGTGTTTCTGCTGGAGCCCGGCGACGCGATCACCTTCGCCGCGATCGACCAAAAGACGTTCGTCGAGATGGACCGTGCCGCAGCAGCCGGCGAGGCCGTCGCCGAATTGATCGCATCATGACGCGGCTGTCGATCGGTGCGATCGGTCCGGCAAGCTCGGTGCAGGACGGCGGCCGCTATGGCGCACAGCGCTATGGCCTGACGCCGAGCGGCGCGATGGACCCGCTGGCCTTGGCGACGGCGAATGTGCTTGCCGGCAACGACATCTTCGCAGCCGCGATCGAGATCGGCCCGTTCGCCGCTGAACTCACGGCGAACGGCGGCCCCGTGCATCTGGCGCTATCGGGTGCCGCGCGTCCCGCCGACGTCGCCGGCCGCATAATGCAAGCGCCGCAATCTTTCACGATGCAGAATGGCGAAACGCTGAAGCTCGGCTTCGCGCGCGACGGCGCATTCAGCTATCTCGCCATTGCCGGCGGTGTGCCGGGCGAGCCGATGTTCGGCAGCCTTGCCGTCAACGCTCGCTCCGGCCTCGGCAGCCCCTACCCGCGCCCGCTCCAATCCGGGGACCACTTGGACATCGCGCCCATACAACCGCGCGGCGATCGAACCATCGACTTGCCGCCCGTTCACGACGGCCCGATCCGCGTCGTGCTCGGCCCGCAGGACGACGAGTTTTCCGACGCGATGAAGGCGCTGTTTCTCGACAGCGAATGGGCGGTGTCGGCGACATCCGATCGGATGGGCTTCCGCCTCGAGGGCCCGACGATCAAACATTTACACGGCCACAACATCGTCTCCGACGGCACCGTGCTCGGCTCGATTCAAGTACCCGGCAACGGCGCGCCGATCGTTTTGATGCCGGATCGCGGCACCAGCGGCGGTTATCCCAAAATCGCTACGGTCATCTCGGCCGATTTCGGCCGGTTCGCGCAGACGCCGGCCGGGCGCGCCTTTCGTTTCAAGGCCGTGCCGATGAGCGAGGCACAGCGCGAGGCGCGCGCGTTCGCTGCGTTGCTGAAAAGCCTACCCGACCGCGTCCACGATCTGCGCGACGGATCGTTCGACCTCGACCAACTCTTTAAAGCCAATGTTGCGGGCGTCGCCATCAACGCGATCGACGCCCGCACTTGGCAAAGCGACAGTTACATCAAACAAATGGACGACACGCCATGAGCATCGATCTCAATTGCGACCTCGGCGAAGGCTTCGGCGACTGGCAAATGGGCAACGACGCGGCGATGATCGAGCTTGCGACGTCGGTCAATATCGCTTGCGGATTTCACGCCGGCGATGCCGACATCATGCGCAAGACGGTCGATCTCGCGAAAGCGCGCAACGTCAGCATCGGCGCGCATCCGGGTTACCGCGATCTGCACGGATTCGGACGACGACCCATGACAGGATTGTCGTCATCTGAAATCGAAAACCTTGTCGCCTATCAGATCGGTGCGTTGCAGGCGATCGCCGCGGCCGCCGGTCACAAAGTCACGCATGTCAAAGCGCATGGAGCGCTGTCGAACGTCGCTTGCGCCGACGACGGCACGGCACAAGCGATCGCAAACGCGATCAAGTCCGTCGATCGCTCGTTGATGTTCGTGGTGCTGGCGAATTCGAAACTGGTGACCGCCGGCGAGAAAGCCGGCCTGCCGCTGATCCACGAAGTGTTCGCCGACCGCGCCTACGAAGACGACGGCTCGCTGGTGTCACGCAAGAAAGCGGGCGCGGTGCTGCACGATCCGACAATGATTGCCGATCGCGTCGTGAGAATGGTCAGCGACGGCGAAGTGGTCGCGGCGTCGGGCAAGCGCATCGCGATGACGATGGATACGGTGTGCATCCATGGCGACACGCCGGGTGCTGTCGAGATCGGCCGCGCCGTGCGCGCGGGGTTGGATGCGGCGGGAATCAGGGTCGAGACGTTTCGAGTTTGACATGAATTTGGTCATTCCGGGATTTGCAACCGCCGGCACTTGCCGGTCGGTGGCGAAGGCCCGGAATCCATACTCCCTGTCGTGGTTATGGATTCCGGGCTCGCTTCGCACCGGCGACGAAGACGTCGTCGGTGGCTCGCGCCCCGGAATGACGAAAGCTTAGAACGGATGCACCGACAGCGTTCCGAATACGATCGCAGCGATGACGCCAAGCGCACCATACAAGGCGGCGGTCTCGAAACGCTGGGTGAACTGGTGTGGCGCGCGCATGATGATGGCTCCGGATCGATCTGATCCGCATCATGAAATAGCGATCAGGCGCGATACAAGCCGCTGTGAAAAATAGCGATGGGGCTGTCGTCGAGTGGGCTCGCGGCGAAGGATTTCTTCTTTGAACCGCCGATCGCGAAGAAAATCATTCGCGTCTTGTTCAAGCTGTAGGGTGGGCTAAGGCGCACCGGCGACGGCTTCGTCGTCCGGCTTGCGCCATGCCCACGATGATCGCCGATGGTGGGCACGGCGCGACGGCGACGAAGACGCCGCCGCAGAGCGCCTTTGCCCACCCTACGAAGTGCGCGCCCTCAATACACGTCCTGCTGAAAGCGGCCATTTTTCTTCAGGTCGGCTACGAAGGCCACGGCCTCGTCGGTCGAACGTGCACCGAATTGCGCCACGATATCCACCATCGCGCGCTCGACGTCCTTCGCCATCCGCTTGGCATCGCCGCAGATGTAGACATGCGCGCCGTCGGCGAGCCAATTCCAGAGGTCGCGGCCGACTTCGCGCATGCGGTCCTGCACGTAGAATTTTTCGGTGCCGTCGCGCGACCACGCCAAGGACAACCGCGTCAGCACGCCCGACGCCTTCATCGCATTAAGCTCGTCGTCATAGAAGAAGTCCGACGCGCTGCGTTGATGGCCGAAGAACAACCAGTTACGGCCCGGCGCTTTCGTCGCCTGGCGGTCGTGCAAGAACGCCCGAAACGGCGCGATGCCGGTGCCGGGGCCGACCATGATAATCGGCGTGTTGGGATCGTCGGGCAGCGCGAAGCCGTGCGCCTTCTGCACATAGACCTTCAACTCGTCGCCGGGATTGATGCGCTCTGCCAGGAATGTCGACGCGAGCCCGGCGCGTTTGCGCTTGCCGATCACGTAGCGCACGCAATCGACGGTCAAAGAGAGTTTCCCGGGCGTTGCGTTGTGCGACGACGAGATCGAATACAGCCGCGGCTGCAACGGCTCCAAGGCTTCGACGAAGGCTTCGGGATGCGGCCGCACGCCCGGAAATTTTTGCAGCACCGCCATCACGTCGAGCGTCGCGGCGTCGCCGTCGGGATCGCCGCCTTGCGCCAACGTGCGCGCCTTCTCGCGCTGCGCGCCGCCGGTGATGAACGAGATCAACTCGAACAGCGAGTCCGGCGCGGGGGCGAGCGAGACCTCGTCACGCAACACGTCGCGCAACGGCCTGCCGCGCACTTCGGTGATATGAGACGCGCCGAGCATCGCGATGATCTGATCGACGAGCCCGAGATCGTTGCTGGCGAAAATGCCGAACGAGTCGCCGACGACGTAATCCAGGCCGCAGCCCGACAGATCGAAATCGATATGCCAGGTTTCTTTTTCGGAGCCCTCTTTGTTCAGCTTGCGGCGCGAGAGAAATTTCGCAGGCGCCGGATTGTCGCGCGAACGCCCGAGCGGTCCGACGCTGACAGGCACCGGCGCGGTCGCGGCGTCGATCGACGGCTTGCTCGCGGTGCCGGCCGCGGGCGCTTTCTCCAACTCTTCGTTGAGGGCCTTCAGCATCCGCGCGGTTTCCTTGCCGCCGGGAACGCAGAGGTTGAGGCGCGCCTCGGCTTTGCTGGCGAGCGCGTCGGAATAATCGTTGCAGTTATAGCCGCACTGGCCGCAATCCTGCTGCGCCATCGCCGCCATCATGCGGCGGCGGATCGGCTTGCCCTCGGCGAGCTTCATCCGGTCCGGCAGCGGCATGGTCTGGTCGTGCCACGGCGCGCCGTCGTCCTCCTCGGCAGTGCCGCCGAGCATCGACGCGCCCTGTTCGGCCGACAGAGGCGCGGCACCTTCGGACGTCAACAGCCCTGCGAAAAAACCGTTGAGCCAGGAGCGTTGTTGTTCGGAAAACGGCGCCGACGAGGGAATGATCTCGATCTTCGGTGCGGGCGTCATCTGATTCATGTCAGGCCTCCGCTTCGGCCATCTGGCGCAAGGTCACGCCGTCATGTCGGCGCGCGAATGTCAGGAACGTCTCGTCCGGCGCGGCCCGATGCGCCATGTAGGCTTTCATCAACTGCTCGACGAATTGCGGCGCGTCCTCGGCTTTGAGGTCGTGATAGACCTCCTGCCCGACATCGGCTCCGGGCCCGAAACTGCCGCCCGTGAACAGATGATAGCCTTCGACCGTGTCGCCCTCGTCGTTGATCGGCACCTTCGCGCCGATAAGGCCGATGTCGCTGATGTAATGCTGCGCGCAGGAATGATGGCAGCCGGTGAGATGGATGTTGATCGGCAGATCGACCGGCACGCGCGGCTCGCACCAATCGCCGATTTTGCCAGCACTTCGTTTGGTGTCGGCGTTGCCGAATTTGCAGCCGGCAGCCCCCGTGCAGGCGACCAGCCCGGCGCGGATGTGCGAGGCTTGCGTGTCGAGCCCGATCGCGCGGATCGCCGCCGTGGCGAGATCGACCTTGTCGTCGGGCACGCCGGGGATCAGCAAATTCTGCCAGACCGTCAGGCGGATATCGCCGTCGCCGAGATCATGCGCGATCTTGGCGAGGCCGCGCATTTGGTCGGCTGTGACTTTGCCGAGCGGCAACGCGACGCCGATCCAGTTCAGCCCGTCCTGTTTTTGCGTGTGGACGCCGATATGCGCCATGCGGTCGAAGAGCGGCCGCGGCTCCAGCGCCTCGGGCTGCACGCGCGTGAACTGCCGGCCGAGTTTTTCCTCGACCAGCACGAGGAATTTCTCCATCCCCATGCCGTCGATGACGTATTTCAGCCGAGCCTTGAGCCGGTTGGTGCGGTCGCCGAGATCGATGAAAACCCGGATGATTGCATCCGACACGTTGGTCGCGTCCTCCGGCTTGACGACAATGCCGGTCTCCTTTGCAAAATCCTTGTGGCCGGTGATGCCGCCGATGCCGAGCTTGAACCAGACACCCGGCTCGATGCCGAACCCGTCTTTCACCACAACCGCCTGAAATGCGATGTCGTTGGTGTCTTCGAGCGCCGCGATCTTGCCGGCTCCTTCGAACGAGACGTTGAACTTGCGCGGCAGGCCGTACAGCGAGCGGTCGTTGAGAATGTGATAGTGCCATTCGCGCGCATAGGGCCGCGTATCCAGCAATTCCTGCGGATCGATGCCGGCCGTCGGCGTACCCGTGACGTTGCGGATGTTATCGGCACCGGAGCCGCGCGAGCACAGCCCGATGTCCTGAATGCCTTCGATCAGATTGACCGCATGACGAAACGGAATCTCGCGCACCTGCAAATTCGCGCGCGTCGTCACATGCGAAAAGCCACCGCAATATTTGTCCGCAAGGTCACCCATCGCGGCGAACTGCCAATGCGTGAGGATGCCGTTCGGTATTCGCAGCCGGCACATGTAGGAATCTTGCGTCGGCCCGACATAGAACAGGCCGTAATACCGCCATCTGAAATTGTCGGCCGGCGACGGCGCGACGTCGCGCGCAGCCTGATCGCGCAGGCGCGGATAGACGTCGAACGGGCTTTCCTCGCGCTTCCATTTTTCCTGATCGACGAGCTTCTTGCCGGACTTGAGCGTGCGGTCCTGCGCCTTGATGTGACTGGCTTCCGGACCCGTCGGCTCGACATTCGCATCGCCGCCGGCCTTCGGCAGACCGACGCCGCGTCCGACCTGCAAGCCGGAGGCAAAACCTTCGAGATAACGCTTTTGCTCGTCGCTGAAATCGGCGGTGAAGGTGTCGAGTTTCATAAGGCATTCCTGCTGCCGGCGGTTTGCGCGGCCTCAACGGGACTGGATTGCGGCCGGCGTCGGATCGCGTTGGTGCGCAATCCGCGAGACGTCCACCCAGCTTCGTTGCTGCGGAAATCCATCATCGATCATGGCCGGGCGGACGACGATGGCGACCGGCACCACAGGCTATTCAAGACCTGTGCCACCCCGTTTACAGCGAGCATGTCTTTGAAATGATGTGTTTACGTGGCGATCTCGCCTGCGGATGGGCTGCGCATCGACGCGTTGCCCCGCATTTAGACCGCAGCGCACAAATAATAGACTCGCGCCTAAAAGCCCGCGAGATAGCCGGCAATGTCGTCATCGACGAGCGTCGGTCCGCAGAACGCGCCGATGCCGGCACTTGGCGTCATGCCGGAGGACCCGATCGCTGCATCGTAAAGGTCGGGCCGGAACGTCGCCCGCGCGGTTTCGAGCCCGTCGGCCGACAGGGTCGTCTGCTTCCAGCGCACCATCTGAGCGTAGAGCCAGACGGCTTGCGAAGGGTCCGGCCGGTCTGCGCCGTCGCGACCGAGCACCATGTAGTCCGGGCTGACGCGAATGTCGCTGCCCGGCGCCATCGTCAATCGTCCGGCCAGTACGGCCTTGATGATGGCGGCCGGCGCGTTGACGCGGTCCGGCCGCGCCAGGATGGCTGCGACCTCGTCATGATTGCCCGCATCCTCGATGAAGAGAACCGCTGCCCGATGCGCGCGGATCAGGGCCGCCAATCGATCCGGCTCGTCGTCGGCCCAGCGCTGCCGCACGGCCAGAACCTTCTCGACCGCGCGTTTCAGAATGTCCGGTCCCAAATGCAGAATGCGACCGATGCCCTGCTCGCTCGCAACGGCATTCCAGGGCGCGCCGACGCAGAAGCCATCGACCTGCCCGCTCGCCAAACTCTCGACCATGTAGGGCGGCGGTAGCACCACGAGCCGCACGTCGTCGTCGGGATCGACGCCGCCCGCCGCCATCCAGAACCGCAACTGATAATTATGCGTCGAATAGGGAAACGTCATGCCGAAGGTCAGCGGCTCCGCGCCGGCCTTGCGCCGCGCCGCGACCACACGCGCCAGCGCCCGCGCGGTAGTGAGCGGATCGCGCGCATCGCCATCGCACGCGGCCACGATCGCATCGTGCAGCGGCGGCGACAGCGTGATCGCATTGCCGTTCAGATTGAGTGTGAAGGGGGCCACGATCGGCATCTTGATGTGGCCGAGCCCGAGGCTCGATGCGATCGCAACCGGGGCCAACAGGTGCGCCGCGTCGAACAGGCCGAGATTGAGCTTGTCGCGGACGTTCGACCACGACACCTCGCGCACCAGTTCGAGGTCGACCCCCTCGGCCGCGGCAAAGCCCTTGTCGGCCGCGATGATCGTCGAGGCGGCGTCGATGAGCGGGATGAACCCGATGCGGAGCGGATGTGCGGTCATTTCAGCATCTCCGCCGCCGTGACGATCGACTGTGCGATCTCGCCGATTTTCTTCTTTTCGCGCATCGCCGTCGATCGCAGCAGCACGTAGGCCTCGTCTTCGGTGAGACCTTTCAGTTTCATCAACAGGCCCTTGGCGCGGTCGGTGATCTTGCGGTCTTCGAGCGCCGATTTGGTGCGTTCCAGCTCGTCCTGCAATTTCGCAAAGGCATAGAAGCGCGAGATGCACAGATCGAGGATCGATTTCATCCGCTCTTTTTTCAGCCCGTCCACGATGTAGGCGGACACCCCGGCATCGACCGACGCCCGGATCGAGTCGGTGTCGCTCTGATCGACGAACATCGCGATCGGCCGCCGCACCGCGCGGCTGACCTGGAACATCTGTTCCAGCACGTCGCGGCTCGGATTTTCGAGATCGATGACGATGACGTCCGGGTCGAGCGCGTAGATCCGCGCCAGCAGGTTTTGCATCTCGCGGATGTGCTCGACGTGCGAAAAACCGGCTTCGCGCAGTCCTTCCTCGAGAATCGCGGCGCGCACCGGGCTCTCGTCGACAATCACGATCTTTGGGGAAGCGTCGGTACTCATCACGGACTCGCTTACGAACATCCCACCATAGCACGGACCGCACGGCTTAAAGCCTTGTAATTGCGGCGGATCGGGGCTAGCTCCTGCTCATCAACCGGGCATTTCAGATATGCAACAGGCCGCCGCGCCTAAAGTCAGCTTTGTGTCGCTGGGATGCCCCAAAGCGTTGGTGGATTCCGAGCGCATCATCACGCGGCTCCGTGCCGAGGGCTATGAACTCGCGCGCAAGCACGACGGCGCTGACCTCGTCATCGTCAACACCTGCGGATTTCTGGATTCGGCCAAGCAAGAATCGCTCGGCGCGATCGGCGAGGCGATGGCCATCAACGGCAAGGTAATCGTCACCGGCTGCATGGGCGCGGAGCCCGAGCAGATCGAGGCGGCCTACCCCGGCGTATTGTCGATCACCGGCCCTCAGCAATATGACAGCGTGCTCGATGCCGTGCATCGCGCGCTGCCGCCGGTGCACAATCCGCTGCTCGACCTGATGCCGCATCAGGACATCCGGCTGACGCCGCGGCACTACGCTTATCTGAAGATTTCCGAGGGCTGCAACAACCGCTGCTCCTTTTGCATCATTCCCAAGCTGCGCGGCGATCTGGTCTCGCGGCAAGCCAACGACGTGCTGCGCGAAGCCGAAAAGCTGGTCGCCGCCGGCGTCAAGGAATTGCTCGTCATTTCACAGGACACATCGGCTTACGGCGTCGATTTGAAATACGCCGAGAGCCCGTGGAAGGACCGCACGGTGCGCGCCCGGTTCTACGACCTCGCGCGTGAACTCGGCGAGTTCGGCGCGTGGGTGCGGCTGCAATATGTCTATCCCTATCCGCATGTCGACGAGGTCATCGGCCTGATGAACGAGGGCAAGATCCTGCCCTATCTCGACATTCCGTTTCAGCACGCATCGCCCGAGGTTTTGAAGCAGATGAAGCGCCCGGCGGCGCAGGACAAGACGCTCGCGCGCATCAAAAAATGGCGCGCGGAATGTCCCGATCTGACGTTGCGTTCGACGTTCATCGTCGGCTTCCCCGGCGAGACCGAGAGCGATTTTCAGTATCTGCTGGATTGGCTCGACGAGGCCGAGATCGACCGCGTCGGCTGCTTCAAATACGAGCCCGTCGCGGGCGCGACCTCCAATGCGATCGGCCCAGCCGTACCCGACGAGGTGAAGCAGGAGCGCTGGAATGCGCTGATGGCACGGCAGCAGAAAATCTCCGCGCGCCGGCTGAAACGCAAAGTCGGCACCCGGCAGCAAGTGATCATCGACGAGGTCGGCCCGACCGTCGCGAAAGGCCGCTCGAAGTCCGATGCGCCGCAGATCGACGGCGCGGTGTACTTATCGAGCCGGCGGCCGCTGAAGGTCGGCGAGATCGTCACTGCCAAGATCGAGCGCGCGGACCAGTACGACCTGCACGGGACCGTGGCGGGGTTTTGATTTTGTCATTCCGGGATGGGCCATACTGTCGGCTCTTGCTCGCCTAATTCGGAAAAGTGCTCCGCTCATTCCCGCGCAAGCGGGAATCCAGTCTGGGTCCCCGCTTCCGCGGGGACGAACGAAGTCATTCGCTAGCCGGCAGCTTCCATCTCAGCCAGTTCAGCGCCTTCGCCGACGATATCTCCGACCTTGTATTTGATGCTCTTGAGCACGCCCGCATAGGGCGCGCGGAGCGTCTGCTCCATCTTCATCACTTCGAGCGTCAGGATCGGCGCACCCTTCTCCAGCGTCGCGCCGACCTCGGCCAGCAACGCCACGACCGTGCCGGGCAACGGTGCCACGATCCGATCCTCACCGGTCGCCTCGTCATCGTCGCCGCCGAACGGATCGACGAGATGCAGATCGAATCGCCCGTTCGGCGTGCGAACGTAAATTTCATGACCGTCGATGACCGAAGCGATGCGATGCCGCGTGCCGTCGATCGTGAGATCGAAGCCGCCGCCGTCGACCGGCGCATAAGCGACGACCATGTCGCGACCGTCGATCGCAATCAGATCAGGCCCGTTGCCGTACACCAGGACCGCCTTGAATTCGGCCGCGCCCTGCTTGAACGCAAACGCCCGCCTGCGGCGGCCGACCGGCATCCAGCCATTCGTCGCCCAAGGCGACGGCGGCTCCTTTGCCGCGGCCAGTTTTTCGTCCACTAAAATCGCCGCGATCGCCGCGCAGATATCGGCATCGGCGGGTGCGGAAGCCTCCGGCGTCAGTATTTTCAGATGGCGTTCGATAAAACCGGTATCAATCGTGTTGGCGCGCACGTCGGGATGCGTGATCAACGCCGACAGAAAGGGAATGTTGGTCACGATGCCGCGCACATCCGTATCGTTCAGCCCGCGGTCCAGGCGGTCGATGGCCGCAGCGCGCGTCGGAGCCCACGCGATCACCTTAGCCAGCATCGCGTCGTAATGCGGCGACACGGTATCGCCCTCGCGATAGCCGGCGTCGATGCGTAAGCCGTTGGTCTCGGTCGGCGTGCGCCACGTCTTGATGTGGCCGACCGACGGCATGAAATTTTTCGCCGGATTTTCGGCATAGACCCGCGCCTCGATGGCGTGGCCGTTCAGCTTGATCTGATCTTGAGTCATCGGCAGCTTTTCGCCGAACGCCACGCGCAGCTGCCATTCGACCAGATCGACGCCCGTGATCAACTCGGTGACAGGATGCTCGACCTGCAATCGGGTGTTCATTTCGATAAAGAACACGTCCTTGCCGTCGGAGACGAATTCGATCGTCCCTGCCCCGACATAATTCACCGCACCGGCCGCCTTGCGCGCGGCAGCGCACACCGTCTCGCGCTGAAGACCGTTCAGCGTCGGCGACGGCGCTTCCTCGATCACTTTTTGATGGCGGCGTTGCAGCGTGCATTCGCGCTCGAAGAGCGAGACCAGATTGCCGTGGCTGTCGCCGACGATCTGCACTTCGATATGGCGCGGGTTATCGACGTATTTTTCGATCAGCATGCGATCGTCGCCGAACGCCGCCTTAGCCTCGCGCTTGGCGCTGACGATCGCCGCTGCAAGTTCTCCGGCGGAATTGACCGCGCGCATGCCGCGCCCGCCGCCACCGGCGGACGCCTTCACCAGCACCGGGAAGCCGATCTTGTCGGCGGCTTTCGCGAGTGTCGCCTCGTCCTGCGCTTCGCCGTGATAGCCCGGCACCAGCGGCACGCCGGCTTTTTCCATCAACTGCTTGGAGCCGGATTTGGAGCCCATCGCGATCATCATCGCAGCCGTCGGGCCGACGAACACCAATCCCGCAGCGGCGCAGGCTTCGGCGAAGTCCGCATTCTCCGACAGGAAACCGTAGCCGGGATGGATCGCTTCCGCGCCGCTCGCTTTCGCTGCAGCGATTATAACGTCGATGTTCAGATAGCTGTCGCGCGCCCGCGCGGGGCCGATCGAAACTGCGGCATCGGCTTGCGCGACATGCATCG
>JANMAN010000695.1:0-3694 GCA_031359885.1 Tardiphaga sp.
AGGGGCGGCCGGTCCCATCCTGCGGTGCCGAACATCGCCACCGTGAGGAAGAAGGCGATCGAGGCCCCGAGAACGGTGAAGAAGGTTTTCATCGGGCTGCCCCTGTCACGGTGGAGAGATCGCTGCTCAAGGGATCGATGATCGGACCGTAGACCTGGGGATAGCTCGGCGCGACACCGTGCTTGACGGCCCAGAGGTACCAATTGTCCACCACGGTACCGGTCAGAAGGATGCCGATGCCGCCGGTCAGCGTCGTGAGTACGGCGAACCACCAGGCCCAGCGGTGGACGGATTCCATGGTGGCGTTGAAGCCCATGGTCCAGCGCCAGAACAGGCCGGCACGTTCCGTGGCGGTACCGCGATCGACGATCTGGTCGATCTCACGCTCGCCGCCGAAGCGGCTCACGGCCAGGATGGTGCCGCCATGCATCGCGAAGAGCAGCGTCGACCCGTAGAGGAAGACGATCGAGAGCATGTGGAACGGATTGTAGAAGAGGTTGCCGTAGCGCAGCGAGAAGGCGGCGGTCCAGTCGAGGTGCGGGAAGATCCCGAAGGGCACCGCCTCGCTCCAGGACCCCATCAGGATCGGCCGGATGAAGCCGAGGACGAGGTAGAGCCAGATCGCCGAGGCGAAGGCCCAGGGCACGTGATAGCCGAGGCCGAGTGCCTGAGCGCGGCGGAACAGGCGGACCCACCACAGCAGGATCGAGGTGGTGAGGAAGAAGCCCGCGATCAGCCACCAGCCGCCTTCGTTCAGCGGGGGAAGGATGCGCAGGCCGTATTGCGGCCGCGGCGGCTCGAGGGCGAGCCAGGGCAATTGCCGCACGAACTGGACCGGATCCCAGTTCACCGAGGCCCACATGTTGAGCCCGATGATCTCGAAGGCGATCAGCCCGCAGACGAGGGAGAGGATGCCGAGGTATCCCCCGTAGATCGGGCCGACTTGGGCATTGCCGATGAGCCCGAACAGGTAGCTGTTGAAGGGCTTGCCCCAGCGCTTGTCGCTGTCGACGGGGATCCCGAGTTCCGGGGTGACCGGCCTGACCTGCACCGCCGAGAAGATGTTCTGATAATATGCCCTGGCGTGGGGTCCCTCCGTCTTCAGCGCCAGACCGGGAGATTGAGCCACCAGCCCCACCATTCCGGCCAGCCTTGGGTCCAGAAGGGGCCGCTGATGACGATGCAGACGGCGCTCCAGAAGCCCGCTGAGAGGGCGAGGAACAGGCCCAGCCGGTGGATGCCGAGCGTGCCGATCGAGTAGCCGATGGTGTCGCGGAAGAAGGTGTCTTCGTGCTCGGGCGTCTTCACGACCTTGCCCTTACCGGGATTGGTGGAGGACAGGATCAGCGATCCGTGCAGCGAAAGCGCCAGCGTCGTCGTGAAGAAGAACGACACCGCGAGCATATGCGCCGGGTTGTAGTGGAAGTGCAGGTATTGGTAGCCGGTGTTCGAGACCCAATCGAGGTGGGAGAGGATGCCGTAGGGGAAGCCGTGGCCCCAGGCGCCCATCAGGAAAGGCCTGATCACCACCAGCGAGACGTAGGCGAAGATCGCCACCGAGAAGGCGAAGGGCACGTGGTAGCCGATGCCGAGCTTGCGGCAGATCTCGACCTCGCGGAGCGCCCAGGACACGAAGGCGCCCACCGCGCAGAAGGTGATGATCTGCCAGAGGCCGCCCTCCTTCAAGGGAGCCAGCGCCAGACCGTATTTGAGGTCGGGCGGCGCGATGTTGATCTGCCAGATGTTCCAGGTCGGACCGATGGCCGCCCCGTAGATGATCAGCGCGGTGCCGAGCACCGAGAAGAAGAGCGTCGTAACGCCGAAGAAGCCGACAAAGAACGGCCCCACCCAGAAATCGAACAGGTCGCCGCCGACGAGGGTGCCGCCGCGGACCCGGTATTTTCGTTCGAAACTCAGCATCGCCATGGCGGTGACCTCGAGAGGGTTTTTCCAGCGCCTTGGGGAATCGGGCGCCGGCCTGGTACGCTTCGGGGGGGGCCGACGCAAGATCGGCATCCCCCCCGAGGCAGGCTCAACGATGAGGAGGAGGACGTCAGCGCGTCCGGGCGGCCGATGCGTCCGGACGCGGGGTTGCCGTCAGCTGGGCATCGTCGGCAGGACGAGGGACTGCGCGTTGGCGGCCCTCGCTGCCTTCGGGCCTTCGAGCCAGTTGAACCGTTCGGTGCTGAGCAGGATGAAGTGGATCAGCAGCGCCAGGATGAACAGGAAGGTGAAGAGCGCCACCAGAGTGCGGCGGGGATCGAAAAGAAGCCAAACCTTGTGCATGGTGCGGTCCTCCTTACGAGATCAGCGAGACGAGGCCGTGCGCGGCGCTCGTGACAGTATCGAGGGCGGCGTAGCCCTTGGGTCCCGGCAGCCACGGACGCCACATCCAGACGAGGATATGCGCGACCACGGCGATCGCCGTGAAGATGATGAAGCTCGTCAAGAAGATCGCGTGGAACTCCTTGGCTTCCGGTTCCGTCAGCCCGGACAGGCTGCTCGGCTTCTCCATTGGTCCACTGGCCATTGATCAAACCTCCGCTAGGACTGGCCGCGTCCTGGGACGCAGCGGGTATCGTCGGGATCGCACCGCGATCACGACGGATCTTCACTTCATGAAACTGGGCGTTTGCCTCCCGGGCGCTTAAGCCCGGGACGGCCGCCTCAGCCCATGAAGGCAAAGGGAATGGCCTGGACCGCCATGGCCTTGGCCTCGGCAAAGACCGAGCGGCGCTGCACCGGCAGGCGGCGCGCATCGGAAGCTCCGGCCGGCGCGAGGCGCTGGGCCACCGCCGCGATCAGGAAGAAGGGGTAGGTCACGCCCAGGATGATCCGGAACTGGATCTCGTCCTGGTGCTGCCGCGACGACGTCGGGTTGAGCGTGCGTTGCATGGCGTGGATCTCCTGTTCGCGGGCCGCGGGGCGCGGCGTCGGGAATGGCGTGGGCGCGGGTTGCGCGGGAACGGCGGTGGCGGTCATGCGGCGACTCCGAGCTTGAGCCCGTCATGCGCGCGGGCGACGTGGGTCTCTGCGACCCGGTCCACGCCCTCGCCCCTTGCACCGCGCTCGGCGGCGTCGCGGAGGCGCTTGGCCATGGAGATCCGCACCAGCACCGGCTGGCGCTCGACGAGGTCGTCGAGCAGCGTGCGGGCTTCGTCGTCCCAGGGCAGCTCACGGAAGAGCCGCGCCGGGGTGGCTTCGACGGCATCCATGTCGCGGGCGAGCGGCAGGATGTGGAAGAGCATGTCGAAGAGAGCGTTGCAGACCTCCTGGACGAGGTAGGTCGCCCCCGAGAACCCCATGAACGGCGTGCCGGTGTGGCGCCGGATGATCGCGCCGGGGAAGGAGGCCGGCACGAACACTGCCCGGCAGCCGGATTCGGCCGCGTACATGCGCTCGTTGAAGGAGCCGAACAGGACGAGGGGCGGGTTCGTCGCGATGGCCTCGCGGACCGCGGCGTTGTCGGTCTTCGCCCCGGCCAGGCGCGAGATCGCGAAGGTGCAGGGAAGGCCCATCTCGTCTTCGAGGAAGCGCCGGACGCCGCGGGCGTAGGTGTCGCTGGCCACGATGCCGAAGCTCGCGGTGCCGAAGAAGTCCTGCGTCACCGAGCGCCACAGGTCCCAGACCGGCTTGATCGTGGTGTGCTTCTCGCGCTCGATGAAGGGCTCGGGGTCGACGCCTAGGATCTCGC
>JANMAN010000717.1:0-7381 GCA_031359885.1 Tardiphaga sp.
GCTCTGGCGAATGACATGAAGGCAACGGTAGCGCGCGAAGGTAAGTCTGACATTGGAGCCGCTTCGAAGTTGGGATTGAAACCGATCTAGGGCGAGTTCGTTGGACGCTACACAACCATAAGTTCCGATTCGCGCGGCTTGCTCAAGAGGTTCCATCAAAATTTTTGCGGTCACTTCAATGGGTTGCCGGCCAAAGACGTCGGTTTAGGATTACCGCTCGCCAGGCCTCAGCGCGTGGCCGTCCTCGCCGGTTGCGGGGTCTTGTTCAGCGCCAATATCGACACCGCCACGATTCGCGCAACGATCGCCGCGACATCGTCGAGGTCGCACGCACCGTCCGACAATTTCTCGAGCCGCTCGGTATCGCGGATGGTCTGGTGCGCCATCGCCAGCGCGAAATGCAGGCTCCAGAAAATATCGGCTGCATCGTGATGGGGCAAAGCCCGTCGAATGGCCGCTGCAAATCGTTTGAGATGATCGACTTCGCGATTTTTGATCTTGCGGATCGGCGGAATGGATTCGAGCGACGCGCGGATCATGAATCGTGCGGCATCGGAGCGTTGCTTGCCCGGCCCGAGACAGCCGCGCAACGTCGGACCGACCAATGCCGCGAAGATTGCCTCGATGCTCGCGCGCCCGCCGCCGGCGGTCTCGGCAGCTTTCAATTCGTTGAGCCGCTCGCGGTTGGTGACGAGGCTGCGCGTCACAAACAATTCCGCGATCAATTCGTCCTTCGATCCGAAGTGATAGTTCACTGCGCTGAGATTCACATTCGCGGCGGTCACGATGTCGCGCATCGTCACGTCGGCAAACCCACGCTCGGCGTAGAGCCGCTCGGCTGCCGACAGGATCGCCATCCGTGTGAGGTCTGCTGGCATCAGAGGCCCTATGCACCGCGCGCAGTTGCAATTCAAACGCGTGTATGAAACTATCGTTTGATCGTGGGATATGTCAACGCGGTGAAGCGCGGACGCATCTGCCACAAAATCGTCGTCATCGTTTTGCGACCGCGAAGCCGACAAATACATCTTGCGGAGTGCGAGCGACGAGACGACAGTGCCGCTCAATTTAGCCGTCTTAAAAAATGCGAGGAACGTCTGATGGATTTTTCATTGTCCAATCGCCAGAGCGAATGGCTCGAACGCGTCACGGCCTTCATGCACACCCATGTGCGTCCCGCAGTGCCGATCTATCGCAAGCAGGACGAGGAAGGCGAGCGCTGGAAGGTCATTCCGATCGTCGAGGACTTGAAGAAGAAGGCGAAGGCCGAAGGCCTGTGGAATATGTTCATGCCGCCGAGCGCACATGAAGACGACGAATTCCGCGGCGCAGGTTTGAGCAACCTTGAATACGCGATGCTTGCCGAGCAGATGGGCCACGTCGGCTGGGCCTCCGAAGTGTTCAACTGCTCCGCGCCCGATACCGGCAACATGGAAGTGTTCATGCGGTATGCGTCCAAGGAGCTGAAGCGCAAATATCTTCGGCCGCTGATGGACGGCGAAATCCGCTCGGCGTTCCTGATGACCGAGCCGGCGGTCGCATCGTCCGACGCCACCAACATCGAAACCTCGATCGTGCGCGACGGCGACGACTACGTCATCAACGGCCGCAAATGGTGGTCGTCCGGCATGGGCGATCCGCGTTGCAAGGTGATGATCGTGATGGGCAAGACCGATCCGAGCGCGCCGAAGCACCAGGCGCAATCGCAGATCGTCGTGCCGGCCGATGCCAAGGGCGTCAAGGTGGAGAAGATGCTGCCGGTGTTCGGCTTCGACGACGCGCCGCACGGCCATGCGCAAGTGCTGCTCGAGAACGTCCGCGTTCCCGCGAGCAACATTTTGCTCGGCGAAGGTCGCGGCTTCGAGATCGCGCAGGGCCGGCTTGGTCCGGGCCGCATCCATCACTGCATGCGCACCATCGGAAAGGCCGAAGAGGCGCTTGAAAAGATGGTGAAACGTTTGCAGTCGCGCACCGCGTTCGGCCGCAAGATCATCGAATATTCGATCTGGGAGCAGCGCATCGCCGAAGCCCGCACCGACATCGAGTTGAACCGCCTGTTGTGTTTGAAGGCGGCCGACATGATGGACAAGGTCGGCAACAAGGCCGCGCAGCTCGAAATCGCGATGATTAAGGTCTCGGGGCCGAACATGGCGTTGAAGATCATCGATCACGCGATCCAGGCCTACGGCGCTGCCGGCGTGTCCGACGATGCGGGTCTCGCTCGCGATTACGCCTCGATGCGCACGATGCGTCTTGCGGACGGACCGGACGAGGTTCACAACCGCGCCATCGCGCGGCTTGAGCTGAAGAAATACGCTGCGGCGACCAACCACTAAGCGGGGTCGGTGACGTGACCGAAGGCGTTCGCAACGACGACGATTTTTCGGGCACCAAGCCCGTCGAGGAACGGCATCGCATCGACGAAGCCCGCCTCGACGGCTGGATGCGCGAGAATGTCGAAGGCTATCAGGGTCCGCTGACCGTCCTGCAATTCAAGGGCGGTCAGTCGAACCCGACTTACCGGATCAACACACCCGGTCGTTCCTACGTAATGCGCCGCAAGCCGTTCGGGAAACTTCTCCCGTCCGCGCATGCGGTGGATCGCGAGTTCAAGGTGATCGCGGCGCTCGGCAAGCAGGGCTTCCCGGTCGCGAAAGCCTATGCGCTGTGCATGGACGACGACGTGCTCGGTTCGGCGTTCTACGTGATGTCGCACGAAGACGGCCGCATCTTCTGGGATCCGGCGCTGCCGAACGTTGCACGCGATCAGCGCCGCGCCATCTTCACGAGCAAGATCGAGACGCTTGCGAAGCTGCACATGTACGATCCCGAGGCGATCGGGCTCGGCGATTTCGGCAAGCCCGGCAATTACTTTGCGCGGCAGGTCGATCGCTGGAGCAAGCAGTACAAAGCCTCGCAGACGCAATCGATTCCCGAAATGGATCGGTTGATGGAGTGGCTGCCGACCAGCGTTCCGCAGCAGGAGCGCGTGTCCGTCGTTCACGGCGATTACCGCATCGACAACATGGTGTTTCACCCGACCGAGCCGCGCGTCCTCGCCGTGCTGGATTGGGAATTGTCGACGCTCGGCGATCCGATGGCCGACTTCACCTATTTGCTGATGCAGTGGACGATGCCAGGCTTGATCGGTCTTGACTTCGACGCGTTGGATATTCCGACGATGGACGAAGCCGCGCAGATCTACTGCAAGGCGACCGGTCGCTCCGAGGTGCCGAACCTCAACTGGTATTATTCGTACAATCTGTTCCGGCTCGCGGGCATTTTGCAGGGCATCGCCGGCCGCATTCGCGATGGCACCGCCGCCAACGATAAGGCGCGTGAATCGGTCAAGCGGACGGTGCCGCTAGCGAAGGCGTCGTGGGATTACGCGCAGAAAGCCGGCGCGAAGTAGGGGGCATGTTGCACTCTGCCGTCGTAGCCGGGCCTAACCCGGCTATCCATCGATCTGCATAATCTTTCACAGGGATGGATTACCGGGTCCACGAGCACGAACGGGCGACGAAGACGTCGCCGTCGGCTCTTGCCCGGTCATGACAATCGTCAATCACGCACCCCGGTGCGCACGACCCGGACTTTCATCGTGCCTCTGTCTCCCAATCTGCGCGGAAGCCTGTACATGGCCACGGCCACGGCCGGCTTCACGATCAATGACGCGATCACGAAGACGGTCACGTCGGAGATGAATTTCGGCCAGGTCATGCTGGTGCGCGGCGGCTTTGCGTTCGTGCTGGTCGCCCTTCTGGTGTGGTACAAGCAGGCGTTCCGCCCGTTGCGTGTGTTGTTCGTGACTCCGGTCGCGCTGCGCGTTGCGGGCGAAGTCGGCGGCACCATTTCGTTCTTGGCTGCGATCACGCATCTGCCGCTCGCCAATACGTCGGCGATCTTTCAGGCCTTGCCGCTGGCGATCACGCTGGGTGCGGCTGTTGTCTTCAAGGAGCCGGTCGGATGGCGGCGTTGGCTCGCGATCGCGGCGGGCTTCATCGGCGTGCTCATCATTGTCCGCCCGGGCATCGAGGGCTTCAATCAGTTTTCGCTGTTTGCGCTGATATCGGTCGCCTTCAGCGCGGTCCGCGATCTCGCGACCAAGCGTATCCCGCCGGAAATTCCTTCGCTGTTCATCACGCTGCTGACGACGATGACGGTGACGACGGCGGGTGCCTTCGTGCTGATTCCGCTCGGCGGCTGGTCTGCATTGTCAGGCAAATCGACCGGGTTGCTCGGAGCAGCGGCGATCCTCGTTCTCGTCGGCTATCAATGCGTCATCATGGCGATGCGCACCGGCGACATCTCGGCGGTCGCGCCGTTTCGATACATGGCGCTGCTGTGGTCGATGCTGCTGGGCTATCTCGTGTTCGGCGATGTGCCGGATGCGCTGATGATCACGGGTGCTGTTATCATCGTGTCGTCGGGGCTGTACGCGTTCTATCGCGAGCGCGTGCGGAACAAGAGCCGGCTCGTGGCGGCGTCGACATCGGGCAATCCGCCGGACGGGTTGTAAAATGTTTGCACGTCGTAGGGTGGGCAAAGGCGCTGCGGCGACGTCCTCGTCGTCGCGCCGTGCCCACCAAAGACTTTCAGTGGTGGGCACGGCGCAAGCGCGCCTTTGCCCACCCTACGAGATGTCAAATCGGCTTGCCCGCATAGGGCATCGAGGCCGTCAGCCCGCCATCGACCGGAATGGCTTGGCCGTTGACATAACTCGCATCGTCGCTGGCGAGAAACAGCCCCATCGCCGCGAGCTCGTGCGGCTGACCGGCGCGCTTCAGCGGATTGAGCTGGCCGATTTTGCCTTCGGTGCCGCGATCCTTGGCGTTGTCGAAAATCGGTTTCGTCATCCCGGTCTCGATCAAGCCCGGACACACCGCGTTGATGCGCACGCCGGTGCCCGACAACGAATAGGCCGTGGTTTGCACGAGGCTGATGACGCCCGCCTTGCTCGCGGCATAAGGATGTCCCGACGCGCCCGATTTCAATCCAGCGACAGAGGCCGTCAACACGATCGCGCCGGATTTTTGTTTGACCATCAGCGGCATCGCGTATTTCACGGCGAGAAAAGGCCCGATCAGATTGACGCGGAGAACCTCCTGCCATTGTTCGACGGTCTGTTCGCCGAGCGGCACGAGGCCGCCGCTGACGCCGGCATTGGCCCAGATCGCATCGAGTTGCCCATAGGTCGCGACGGCCTTGTCGATGAACGCCTTGACGTCGGCTTCGGAGCCCGCATCCGCCGTCACGGCTTCGACAGCACCACCCGCGTCGCGCACGAGTTTCGCCGTGTCGTGAACGGCGTCGCTGCGATCGACGATGACGAGTTTCGCGCCTTCCTTGGAAAACATCAGCGATGCCGCGCGGCCGATGCCGCTGCCTGCGCCGGTGATGATGACGGATTTGCCTGCGAGGCGGCCCATGAATGTCTCCCTGATTTTCTTCTGTGTTGCCGTCGTGCGGAATTGGTATGCGTCGTGAGCCGCCACGAGGCTTGAGGCCTTACGCTTGCTCACGTACACCAGACAAAACACTATTGAAGGGTCGCGTTGATGTCCAATTCCGACAAGCCGTTCGTTGCCCAACACACCGTGCCCGCCGGCGTGACGGCGACACGCTGGTGGTGGGTGCGTCACGCGCCGGTGCGCGACGATGGCGGCTGCATTTATGGGCAGAAGGACATGAGCTGCGATTGCAGCGACCGCGTCGTGTTCGATGCGGTCGGCAAGATCTTGCCGCGCGACGCGGTGTGGGTGTCGAGCAAACTCAAGCGCACGCATATGACCGCTGCTGCGATTTGGGACGCCGGCTATCCGAAGCCCGACGACATGCCGCACGACCCCGATTTGAACGAGCAGCATCTCGGCGATTGGCAGGGCATGAACCGTGCGGCATTCTTCGCCAACCTGCCGACCAATCTCGATACGTTCTGGTTTGCGCCGATCGACGAGCCGTCGCCGAATGGCGAAAGCTTCATGGATTTGTATCGACGCACGCAAAATGCGATCGCGCGCATCACGGCGCAACACAGCGGTCGTGATATTGTCGCAGTGGCGCATGGCGGCACCATCAAGGCCGCCATCGGCGTCGCATTGAAGAACCAGCCGGACCGGGGGCTTGCATTCACCATCGACAATTGTTCGGTCACGCGGCTCGATCACATGGCGAGCGACGGCCATGTCGGCTGGCGCATTCCGTTCATCAATCAACAGCCATGGATGGCGTCGCCGGAGCACGCCGCGATGCACCAGCCGGCGGGGCCTGAAATCGTGCCGACGAAGTTGGCCTGACCTTGAGCGATACGCACAACACCCTCCGCTCATTCCCGCGCAAGCGGGAATCCAGGATATTTACTAGTACCGCCAAGTCTGGATCCCCGCTTGCGCGGGGATGAACGAAATCTGAAACAAAAAATCTAAGGGAGAGACCCATGACACTGTTCGACATGACCGGAAAAGTCGCCGTCATCACCGGCTCGACGCGCGGCATCGGCCGCGCCATCGCGGAGCGCATGGCGGAGCACGGCGCGAAAGTCGTCATCTCGTCGCGCAAGCAGGACGTCTGCGACACCGTCGCGAAAGAGATCAATGAGAAGTTCGGGCCGGGCACCGCCATCGCAATTGCCGCGAATATTTCCAGCAAGGAAAATCTGCAGAATCTCGTCACCGAGAGCAATCGCGCCTTCGGCAAGATCGACGTCCTCGTCTGCAACGCGGCGTCGAATCCCTATTACGGCCCGCTCGGCGACATCACCGACGACGCGTTCCGCAAGATTCTCGACAACAACATCGTCGCCAACAACTGGCTGACCAGCATGGTCGTGCCGGACATGATCGCGCGCAAGGATGGATCGGTCATCATCGTGTCGTCGATCGGCGGCCTGAAAGGCTCGACGATCTTGGGTGCCTACGCGATTTCGAAAGCGGCGGACATGCAGCTCGCGCGCAACCTCGCCTGCGAATACGGCAAGCACAATGTGCGCGTGAACTGCATCGCGCCGGGCCTGATCAAGACCGATTTCGCCAAGGCGCTGTGGGACAATCCGGACAATCTGAAAGCATCGACGGCGCGTTCGCCGCTGCTGCGCATCGGCACCCCCGACGAAATCGCGGGCGCTGCGGTGTTCTTAGGGTCGGCCGCCGGGAATTTCATGACTGGCCAGACCATCGTCATTGATGGCGGCGCGACGATCAGTTGACGACGCGCGCTGCCGACCAAGTCGGTGCATATCCGCAAATGCTGAGTCATCATCCGCGAAGGCGGATGATCCAGTATCCCGTGACGTCAATATTGAACGCAGGCATTACGCGTCACCGGTTCCCCCGCCTTCGGGGGGGGGGGGGATGACGGCCAAATGCGTCGATAGGAATGCCTC
>JANMAN010000759.1:0-3400 GCA_031359885.1 Tardiphaga sp.
ATCGTCAGCACCACGCGCGTCTGTCGCTAAACGACGGCAGTCATCGAAAAGGCGGCGCTCGCAGCGCCGCCTTTTTATTTGTGTCGACGGGATCACGCGTGATCGATCGCTCAGTCGTCGTCATATTGCGGCGGCGGCGCGAACTGATCGCGCGGCTGGCGCGATTGCGGGTCGCGGTCCTGATAATCCCGACGATACTCGCGTCGCTCAACGTCGCGCGGCCCGCTGTCGCGACCACGCTGCTGAGCTTCGCGCGGCAAACGACGGTCGCGCGGGTCGCGCGTCACTTCTGCGTTTTGCTGCGGCTCGAACACCGCGGCACAAGCCGGACTCAGTCGCGGCCCGGCGGCGCGTAGACAACCATCGACGCGCCCGGCATCCGGCATCGCCGACATGCAGAGGCGAAACGCATCGGGCGTGCAGGCTTCGCGCTGTTGCTCAGTGCCCTGCTGCGCAAAGCTCGGCGAGCAGGCCGCAATCGTCATCAGTGAAATCAAGCCTGCGAGTCGGTTGGACGCCATAACGCTCTCCTGTGATGGGTTCGTATGGTTACGAGCTGGGCCAACGTCTGCGTGCGGATTGGGTTTCCCATTGCACCGGCTAAACACCGGCGCAAAATTGTGCAGTTTGGAGATTTGGCGCGGATGGACGCGATCATCGCTCCCATCTATCCGCGATGAGTCCGCGACGACATGCGAGCAGATAGGCCTGCTCAGTCCATCGACGCGACGACGATCAGCCGTTTCACATCGCCGTTGCGGTAGGCCCGCAGGAACGCGTTGTAATCCTTGAAGGACACGCAGCCGTTCGAATCGCCGTTGGGGCCGAGCATGTAGGTATGCGCGAGCAATCCGGTACGTCCGTAGATCGCGCTTTCGCCGCCGACCGGGGTCAGGCGCAACGCTGCGACGCCGTGAAACAAAGCCTCGCGCGGCTTCAGATCATAGACGTGCGGCGGGGTTACGCCGCGCATCCGCAGATGCGCGAAGGACGGGTTGTCCAAATGCTGGCCCAATCCCGAATGCGCTTCGAGCTTGGTGCCGTCGGGCATGTAAACGACGCGCTTGGAAATATCGTAGACCGCCGTCGCGTTGTCGTAGAGACCGGCCTTGGGCGCGGCGCTGTCGCTGCCGTCGCTCATCACGCCGCCATCGGAGCCCGCATAGGCCAACACGGTCTTGGCCGGCGGCGTATTGCCGAACAGCTTATCGAAGATCGAGGCGTTGCTCGGCTTGGCATTGGCCAGTGCGGCCCGCGCGCGCTGAACCAGCGCATCATGGCCATAGCCGCCTCTGGCCTGCGGCAGTCGTAATTCGGAAGGCCGTGTCGGCGGCATCGGAACGGCAAGCGCGAGTTGCGCAGGCGTCCGCGTCAGCAACGCGTCTTCGGCTTTCAACGCTTCGGCTTTGGGCGTCTCGGCCTTCGCCAGTATGGCGGCCGCTGGCGTGCGGGTGGCAAAGGAGCTCGGCGTATAGCCAAGGGAATAGGTCGGATCGAGCAGCGCGACGTAGACGTTTTTCTTTTTCGGCGCGGTCGAGGACGCGACCGACGATCGCGCCATTTTGGACGGCTCGGCAAAACCGAAACGCTCGGTGAAATCGGCGACGACGAGCGCGTCGAGATCGGCTCTCAAGGACGCCGTGGTTTCGTTGTCGAGTGCCGAGAAACGATCGTTCAGGCTGATCGCGTCCGCCGACGAGCCCGTCAGATGGACGTAACCTGCCCAGCCACCTGCCAAACCGACCAGCGCAAGCCCGGCGCCGAACAGAAATGACTGCAAAGAGGCGCGGTGGGGTGAAGCTCCACGGCCGGCATCTTCGGATCGACGATATTCACGCGCACTCAAACTCATTCGCCCCACGCCCAGACCAAAATCACTGGCATCCCCCGAAAGCGCTGCGTCGTCGATATCTCGATGCAGTTCGTCGCAGATGCGAGAGCGGCATTAAGGCGAGTTTTAGTTAAATGCGACTTAAACCCCGGTCGATCGAAGCGAACGAAACCCGACCCATCGGGTCCCGACCGCTCATGACGAAACTTTCATCATGCGTTCGCGGCCAATCCAAGGCAGCGGAAGAACTTAACCCGGGTCAGAACCCCCTGACCCTATTCCTGGAAGGCTTTTGCGGACGGCGTGGCTGCATTGGCGACCATATTTTCGTTCGGTGCCGCGGGCGGTCGCGCGAAATCACGAAATTTATTGGTGATCGGATAGCGACGGTCGCGGCCGAAGCTTTTGCGCGTGACCTTCACGCCCGGTGCTGCCTGACGCCGCTTGTATTCGGCGATGTTCAGCAGCCGGTCGATCCGCGCCACGGTCTCGCGCGCGAAGCCGTCAGCGACAATGTCGGCCAACGGCAGTTCGCGCTCGACGAGACGCTCGAGGATCGCATCGAGAACATCGTAGGGCGGCAGCGAATCCTGATCGGTCTGGTTCTCGCGCAATTCGGCGGTCGGCGGCCGCACGATGATGTTGACGGGGATCACCTCGCCGTCCGGACCTTTCGCGCCGTCAGGCTTCCACGCATTGCGCAGGCGGCACAGCCGAAACACTTCGGTCTTGTAGATGTCCTTGATCGGATTGAAGCCGCCATTCATGTCGCCATACAGCGTCGCGTAACCGACCGACATTTCCGACTTGTTGCCAGTCGTCACGACCATCGCGCCGGTTTTATTCGAGATCGCCATCAGCAGCGTGCCGCGCGTGCGCGCCTGCAAATTCTCTTCGGTGATATCGCGTTCAAGCCCTGCGAAGACGCCGGACAGAATGGACTCGAAGCCGTTGACCGCGTCCGCAATGGGCAAGATTTCGTAACGAAATCCGAGCGCCTCGGCGAGCTTCGCTGCGTCATCGAGAGAGACCTGAGCCGTGAATCGAAACGGCAGCATCACGCCGCGCACGCGCTCCGCACCCAGCGCATCGACGGCAATCGCCGCGCACAACGCCGAGTCGATGCCGCCGGAAATGCCCATCAGCACGCCGGGAAAACCGTTCTTCTGCACGTAATCGCGAAGCCCAAGCACGCAGGCGGCGTAATCGCCTTCGTCGCCGTCCAGCGGCGCGGCGATCGGGCCCTTGCAGGTCCAGCCGCCCGCGCCTTTGGTGAATGTCAGCGTCAGCATCTGCTCGGCGAAGGCGTTCATCTGCACGGCGAGCGTCCGGTCGGCATTGAGCACGAAGGACGCGCCGTCGAACACCAACTCGTCCTGTCCGCCGACCTGATTGAGATAGACGAACGGCAGCCCGCTTTCCATGACGCGCGCCACCGCCATCGACAGGCGGATGTCGCCCTTGTCCCGCGCATAAGGCGAGCCGTTCGGCACGATCAAGATTTCCGCCCCGGTCTCGACGAGGCATTCGACGACGTTTTCGTACTCAGCGGACTCTTCCATCCACGTG
>JANMAN010000780.1:0-2136 GCA_031359885.1 Tardiphaga sp.
CGCAGCCGCGGCTCGATGCCGACCTCGGCGGCGGCATGGCGATCACCATCGGGCGGCTGCGTGAATGCCCGGTGATGCACGCCAAGTTCGTGGCCCTGGGACACAATACGATTCGCGGCGCCGCCGGCGCGGCGATCCTGAACGCGGAACTGATGCACGCTGAAGGCATGCTGCAATGAAGGTGATGAAGTTCGGCGGCACCTCCGTCGCCGATCAAGCCGCGATCGAACGATTGATTGCGCTGGTCCGCGCCGAGCGCCAGGCCGAGGCGCAGACGGAAGGCGGCGACGCGCGCGGGCCGGTGGTGGTGGTATCGGCGCTGTCAGGGGTCACCGATCGATTGCTCGGCGTCGCGGCGCTGGCTGGCTCCGGCGACGTCGAGGGCGCGCGAACCAGCCTGCAGGACCTGCGTGCGCGCCACATCAAGGTCGCCGAGGTCATCACCGACGCATCGCTCCGTAAACCGGTAGTCGACGCGCTCAATCGCGAATTCGACGAGCTCGAGCGCGTCGTGCACGCCCTGGCGGTGCTGCAGGAAGTGTCGCCGCGATGGCTCGATGCGCTCGCCGCGATGGGCGAGATTCTCAGCAGCCAGATCGTCGCCGCGGCGCTCACCTCGCACCAGCTGCTTGCCACCTATGTCGATGCGCGCAAGGCCATCGTCACCGACGGCGAACACACCGCCGCCGCGCCAAAATTCGAAGACACGACCGGCGCGCTGATGACGCATGCCGATCCGCCGCTGGCCGCCGGCCGCATTCCCGTGCTCGGCGGCTTTGTCGGCGCGACGACGAGCGGCGTGACGACCACGCTCGGTCGCGGCGGCTCGGATTTTTCGGCGGCGATCATCGGCGCGTGCCTCGGCGCCTCCGAAATCCAGATCTGGACGGATGTGGACGGCATGCTCACCGCCGATCCCCGTATCGTCAAGAATCCGCAAGTGGTGCCTCACCTGTCGTTCGCCGAGGCGTCCGAGCTGGCCTACTTCGGCGCTAAGGTGCTGCATCCGGCGACGATTCAGCCGGCGGTTGCGCGCAACATTCCGGTGCGCATCCTCAACTCGCACCGCGCCACCGCGCGCGGCACGCTGATCACCGGCGAGCGGCCGAAGAGCGATCGGCCGTTGACCGCCGTCGCATCGAAGAAGGGCGTCACGGTCGTCGACATCACCTCGACGCGCATGCTGATGGCGCATGGCTTCCTGCGCCGCCTGTTCGAAGTGTTCGAACGCTTCAAGACCTCGGTCGATGTGGTCACGACGTCGGAAGTCACCGTGTCGGTGACGATCGACGATGCGCGGCGGCTGCCGGCGATCATCGAGGGCTTGTCGGGGTTCGCGCAGGTCGAGCGCGAGGATCACATGGCGATCGTCTGCGTCGTCGGCGACGGCCTGCACGACGATCCGCAGCTGGCCGCGCAGGTGCTGTCGTCGATCGGCGACGTGCCGCTGCGGATGCTGTCGCAGGCGGCCTCGCGGCGCAACATCACGTTCGTGATTCGCGAATCGGACCTGGCGGCGGCGCTTGGCCGGGTGCACGAAAAGTTTTTCGCTGCCATGAGCGCGGCCTGATGCGCATCCTGTTGCTCGGCCATGGGCGGATGGGCCAGCTCGTCGAGTCGCTGGCGCCATCCTACGACGCGGCCATCGCCGGCGTGATCGACGAACACTCGGGCGCGCGCGCGATCGCGGAGGGCAATTTTGGCGCCGTCGACGTGGCGATCGACTTCACGCTGGCTGATGCGGTGGTGAACAACCTTCCGCAGCTGGCGGCGCGCAAGATCAACGTCGTGATCGGCACCACCGGGTGGCAGGCGCATGAAGCCTCGATGCGCGCGGTTGCCGCGCAAGCCGGCATCGGCGTGCTCGCGGCGGCCAATTTCTCGCTCGGCATGAACGTGTTCCAGCTTGCGGTCGAAGAAGCCAGCCGCCATTTCGCGAACCACGCGGAGTTCGGCGCGTGGATTCACGAGTCGCACCACGTCATGAAGAAAGATGCGCCGTCGGGAACGGCGATCGCATTGAAGAAGGGAATGGAGCAGGCCGGGTATGCACGGCCGATCGACGTGTCGTCGACGCGCGTCGGCTCCGTGCCCGGCACGCATCGTGTCGGATTCGATGGGCCGTCGGAGACGATC
>JANMAN010000811.1:0-9800 GCA_031359885.1 Tardiphaga sp.
AGCGCCATCGGCAACAGCGTCGCGAGGTTGCTGGTGACGAGAATGCGCGCGCCGGAATCGGTGAGCTTGTGGGACAGCGCGATCTCGCCGTCGAGCGCGGACAGATGCACGACCCGCGCGCTGGCTTTCAATGCGCCGAAGAACGACACCGGATGGTCCGGCGTGTTGCCGAGAAACAGCGCGATCGACGCGTCGCGGCCATAACCCGCGCGCAGGAAGGCGCTGGCGGCGGTATCGGCTTTCGATTTGAAATCGGGGAAGCTGTAAGCGCAGTCGCGGAATTCGAACGCGATACGGTCTTTGAAGGCGATGGCGGAGGCGTCGAGCAAATCGGGCAACGTCATGCGCGGCATCGCCGCGTTCCACGCGATGCCGTCGGGGTAGTGCTGTTCGCCGGGGTGCAGACTGTCATTCACTTGGTGAGTCTCGCCGAGGACTGACCGTTCCCTCCCCCCAGAGCCTGTCGAAGACGGGCGTAAACGCCCTTAAGGTGGGGGAGGGTTAGGGAGGGGGGTGAAACGCAGATGCTGGATTCGGAGTTACCCCCCTCTCCACCTCTCCCCCACAAGGGGGGAGAGAGCTGGCAGTGCCGTGTTGCTGCCCCTGCGATCAACACGATCACCCCTTCGCCAGCGATGCGAAGGTCTTGCCCTCGTCCGCGAGCTTCTTCAGCAACGGTGCCGGTTCGAGCGACGGATCGTTGGTCTCCTTGGCGTAATGCGACAGCCGATCGGCAACGTGCTTGAGGCCGACGCTGTCGGCGTAATGCATCGGGCCGCCGCGATAGATCGGCCAGCCGTAGCCGTAGAGCCAGATCACGTCGATGTCGCTCGGACGCGTCGCGACCTTTTCTTCCAGGATGCGCGCGCCTTCGTTGATCATCGGATAGACCATGCGCTCGAGAATTTCGTCGTCGCTGATCTGGCGACGCTTGATGCCGAGCTTGGCGACGGTTTCCTCGATCAGCTTCTCGACCTCGGGATCCGGCAGCGGCGAACGCGAGCCGCTTTCGTATTTGTAATAGCCCTTCTGGGTCTTCTGGCCGTGACGGCCGGCTTCGTAAAGCGCATCGCCGATCGGCGACTTGATGCCGCGGTCCTGACGCGAGCGCCAGCCGATGTCCAAGCCGGCAAGGTCGCCCATCGCGAACGGACCCATCGGCAGGCCGAATTTGGTGACGACGGCATCGACCTGCTGCGGCAGCGCACCTTCATACAGCATCTTCTCGGACTGCTTGCCGCGCTGCGCGAGCATGCGGTTGCCGACGAAGCCGTCGCAGACGCCGACCACGGCCGGCACCTTCGCGATTTTTCGCGCGACGGCGACGGCGGTCAAAAGCGCATCGGGCGCAGTCTTTTCGGCGCGGACGATTTCGCACAGCTTCATCACGTTGGCCGGCGAGAAGAAGTGCATGCCGAGCACGTCCTGCGGACGCTTGGTGACGGATGCGATCTCGTTGATGTCGAGATAGGATGTGTTCGACGCCAGCACTGCGCCCGGTTTGGCGTAGGCGTCGAGCGCGGTGAAGACTTCCTTCTTGATCTGCATGGTCTCGAACACCGCCTCGATGATGAGGTCCGCATCCTTGACGTTCTCAAGCCCGACGACGCCGGTAATGAGGCCCATGCGCTTGGCCGGCGCATCGGCCGGAATGCCGCCGCGCGCGGCCGTGTTTTCGTAGTTCTTCTGCATGGTGCCCATGCCGCGCTTGAGCTGCTCTTCGCCGGTCTCGATCAGCGTGACCGGAATGCCGGCATTGGCGAAGGACATCGCGATGCCGCCGCCCATCGTGCCCGCGCCGATGATGGCGACGCGCTCGACCGGACGCGGCTTGGTGCCCTCGGGCACGCCGGAAACCTTCGCGGCCTCGCGCTCGGCGAAGAACGCATAACGCTGCGCCTTCGATTGATCGCCGGTCACCAGCTTCATGAAGCCTTCGCGCTCCATCTTGAGGCCCTGATCGAACGGATGGTCGATCGCCGCACCCACCGCGTCGGCGGCGGCGAAGGGGGCTTCGAGACCGCGCGCTTTTTTCGTCATGGCGGCGACGGCGTTGGTGAAGATCGAGCGGTCCGCCTTGGCGGCGGCGAGCTTCGTGTCGTCGTCGCGCAGCTTGCGCAACGGACGGCCCTCGGCGAGCACTTTCTTCGCAAAGGCGATACCGCCTTGCACGCGGTCCTCGACGATCTCTTCGATCAAACCGTTTTTCAGCGCATCGGCCGCACCGATCGGATCGCCGCCGACGATCATCTTGACCGCCAGCTCGGGGCCGACCGCGCGGGGCAGGCGCTGCGTGCCGCCGGCGCCCGGCAGCAGGCCGAGTTTGACTTCGGGCAGGCCGAGCTTGGCTTCTTTCACGGCGACGCGGAAATGGCAGCCGAGCGCCACTTCGAGGCCGCCGCCCAGGGCCGTGCCGTGGATCGCGGCGACGACGGGCTTGCCGCAATTCTCGATCGTGGAAATAACTTCGTTTAGGCCGGGCTCCTGCGGCGGCTTGCCGAATTCGGTGATGTCGGCGCCGGCGATGAAGGTGCGTCCGCCGCACGTCAGAACGATGGCTTCCACGGCGGCGTCGGCGGCTGCGGTCTTGATGTTCTCGAAAATGCCGCGACGAACGGCCGCGCTAAGCGCATTGACCGGCGGGCTGTCGATGGTGACGACCGCAACATTACCATGGCGTTCTTGGGTGACCACTTCGCTCACGCGCATTCTCCCTGAAGTTTATTTCCGCTTGTTTTCGTGTATTTCGCACTGCGGAATTTAATTCCACATCTTGACAGCGAGGGTTATTTTGAAGAGCGTCGCTTGTCAACGAGATCGGCGCGGCAGTGGAATGAAGCGTACCAAGATGCCGACCACGCGAAGCGTGGTCGGCAAAACAAAGGCGAAAAAATCGCCGAAGACCAAGGGGGGCACGGCGAAGATCGCGACGAGCGATCGCAGCTTCGTCGTCGCACTGGCCCGTGGGCTGGACGTCTTGCGTGCATTTCATCCCAATGACGGGCTTCTCGGCAATCAAGAAATCGCCGCCCGTACGAAATTGCCGAAGCCAACCGTTTCTCGGCTGACGCATACTCTGACCAAGCTCGGTTATCTTACACCGATCCCGCGGTTCGAGAAGTACCAGTTGGCGCCGGCTGCCATGGCGCTGGGGTATGCCGCGCTGACCAATCTCGGCGTCCGGCACCTGTCCGAGCCATTCCGCGATGCGTTGATGCGCGATACCGGCGGCGCGGTCGCTGTCGGCGGTCGCGATCGGTTGAGCATGATGTATTTCGGGCAGAGCAGGTCGAGCCTCACTGTCGGCGTGCAACTTGATGTCGGCTCGCGCATTCCGATTGCGACGACGGCGATGGGCCGCGCGTTTCTGTGGGCGCTGCCGGCCGACGAGCGCATCGCGTTGATGCGCGAGATGCGCGATCATTACGGCAACCGCTGGCCGCGCATTCGCGACGGCATCGAGCGCGCCGGCGACGATGTGTTGGAGCACGGCTATGCGGTCTCGGCCGGCGAATGGCAGTCCGACGTGCATGCGGTCGGCGTCGCGTTGACGTTGAACGACGGCACCGGACCCTATGCTTTCAATTGCGGCGCGCCGTCGTTTCGGTTTACGGAAGATCGCCTACGCGACGACATTGGACCTCGTCTGGTGTCGATGGTAAGACAAATCGAAGCGGCGCTCGGTGGGACAACCGTGCCGTCGCCACAAAAAACCGATAACAAAAAATTAAAGCCAGGAGGAAGACTTGCGCGTGTGGTCGAGGGGATCAGATAATTTTCATCGCTGTGCGGCGGCCGTTCGCGGGCGTGGGCATTTCAGCATGTGCGCAAATAAGGATGCGCGCGCATGATGCAGGCTCAGCCACAGCAGAGCGCGCAGCCGCGCGTCGCGTCCACGGGCCGCGCCATCCTTGAAGTGAAGGACGTCAGCGTCGTGTTCGGCGGCATCATCGCGCTAAACGGCGTCTCCTTCGACATGAAGCAAGGGCATATCCTCGGATTGATCGGGCCGAACGGCGCGGGCAAGACGACCTTGTTCAATTGCCTCAGCCGGCTTTACCAGCCGAGCAAGGGCGACATTCTGATGGAGGGCGCGAGCATTCTCACGCGCCCGCCGCACAAGATTTCGGAAATCGGCATCGGCCGCACGTTTCAGAACGTCGCGTTGTTCGCGAACCTTTCGGTGCTCGACAACGTCCGCGTCGGCACCCACGCGAAAACCAAAAGCGACATCATCAGCGACAGTTTGAAACTGCCATGGGTGCGTCGCGGCGAAAAACAATTGAACGACCGCGTTCATGAGATCATCGATTATCTCGATCTCAACGACGTCGCGCATACGCCGGTCGCGGGGCTGCCTTTCGGCACGCAGAAGCGCGTCGAACTGGCGCGCGCGCTGGCGGCTGAGCCGAAGATTCTCCTTCTCGACGAACCGGCCGGCGGCCTCAACCACGAAGAGGTGCACGTCCTCGGCGACCTGATCCGCCGCGTCCGCGACGATCGCGGCGTCACGGTGCTGCTCGTCGAACATCACATGGGCCTCGTGATGTCGATCGCCGACCACGTCGTCGCGCTCAATTTCGGCCGCAAGCTCGCGGAAGGAACGCCGTCGCAGGTGCAGTCCGACCCGGAAGTCATCAAAGCCTATCTGGGAGACAAGAATTCATGACCGCGATGCTCAACGTCAAAGACCTCCGGGCGTATTACGGACAGGTCCAGGCGCTCCACGGCATGGAGTTCGCGCTCAACGAAGGCAGCCTCGTGACGCTGCTCGGGGCCAACGGCGCCGGCAAGACCACAACGCTGCGCGCGATCTGCAACATGGTGCGCTCCACCGGCACGATCGAGTTCGAGGGCAAGCCGATCACCGGCAAGACCACTGAAAACGTGGTGCGGCTCGGCATCGCCCATGTGCCGCAGGGCCGCGGCACCTTCACGACGCTGACCGTCGAGGAAAATCTGCAGCTCGGCGCCATCAGCCGCAGCGACACCAAGAAAATCCCCGACGACATTGAGCGGATGTACGATCATTTTCCGGTGCTGAAGCAGCGCCACACCCAGCAGGCCGGCACGCTGTCCGGCGGCGAACAGCAGATGCTCGCGGTCGCCCGCGCGCTGATGCTGCGTCCGCGTCTGATGCTGCTCGACGAGCCGTCCTTCGGCCTCGCGCCGCTGATCGTGCGGGATCTGTTCAAGATCCTCGGCAAGATCAACCGCGAAGACAAGGTCTCGATCCTGGTCGTCGAGCAGAACGCGCAGCTCGCGCTCGAACTCGCCGACAAGGCCTATGTCATCGAAACGGGACGCATCGTGATGTCCGGCACCGCCGACGAGATCGCGAGCAATGAAGACGTCCGCAAATCCTATCTGGGCTATTGAGCCGGCTGACTGAGGAACACGTCATGGAACTGTTTACCAACCAGGTGCTGGCCGGCATCGCAACCGGCGCCATCTATGCCTGCATGGCGCTGGCCGTGGTGATGATCTACCAGGCCATCGACCATCTGAATTTCGCGCAAGGCGAAATGGCGATGTTCTCGACCTTCATCGCCTGGCAATTGATCCAGTGGGGCGTGCCCTATTGGGGTGCCTTCGTGCTGACGCTCGCGCTGTCCTTCGCCGGCGGCGTCATCATCGAGCGGGCGCTGTTTAAGCCGCTCGCCAACGCGCCGATCCTGACGCATGTCGCGGGCTTCATCGCGCTGTTCGCCATCATCAACTCGGTCGCGGGTCTGACCTGGGACTTCACCATCAAGCAGTTTCCGACCCCGTTCGGATCGGCACCCTTCCTCGGCAGCCAACTGATCTCGACGCATCAGGCCGGCATGATCGGCGTCACGGTCGTGTTGCTGATCATGCTGTTCGTGTTCTTCCGCTACACCCGCGTCGGTCTCGCGATGCGGGCTGCGGCGGCGCAGCCGGAATCGGCACGGCTGGTCGGCATCAACACGTCGTGGATGGTGGCGCTCGGCTGGGGCATGGCGGCGGCGATCGGTTCGATCGCCGGCATGTTGGTCGCGCCGGTGGTGTTCCTCGAACCGAACATGATGGGCGGCGTGCTCATCTACGGCTTCGCCGCAGCGGTCGTCGGCGGGCTCACCAGTCCGCTTGGCGCGGTGGTCGGCGGGTTCCTCGTGGGCGTCTTCGAGAACCTCGTCGGCACCTACATCCCGGGCGTCGGCAACGAACTTAAACTGCCGATCGCGCTGGCTCTCATCATCACCGTCTTGGTCGTCAAGCCTGCCGGCCTGTTCGGCCGTCCCATTGTGAAGCGAGTTTGATCCATGAGCGCCTTACAGGAAGCCGTCGTCACCGAAGCCCCCGCCGTCTCCGTTCCGACGAAGAAGGCCATGTCGCTCGGTCCCGTTGCGTCCATCGTCGTCCTCGCGCTGCTGATCACGACGCCGTTGTTCGTGAAGAACTTCATCATCTTCCAGATGACGATGTGGCTGATCTACGCCATCGCCGTTCTCGCCCTCAACATCCTGACCGGCGGTAGCGGCCAATTCTCGCTCGGCCAGAGCGCGTTCTACGCACTCGGCGCCTATACGTCGGCGATCCTGATCGAGCACGGCAACGTCAACTACGCGCTGACGCTGCCGGTGGCGGGTGTGATCTGTTTCGTCGCGGGCTTCCTGTTCGGCCTGCCGGCACTGCGGCTGTCCGGCGTGTATCTGGCGCTCGCGACCTTCGCGCTCGCCGTCGCGATGCCGCAATTGCTGAAGCTCGGCGTCTTCGAGCATTGGACCGGCGGCGTGCAGGGCCTCGTCGTCACCAAGCCGGACGCGCCGTTCGGGCTGCCATTGTCGCAGGACATGTGGCTCTATTACTTCACGCTGGTGGTCTCGATCGCGATCTACATCTTCTCGGTCAATCTGCTGCGCTCGCGCTCGGGTCGGGCGATGATGGCGATCCGCGACAACGAGATCGCGGCGTCGGCGATGGGTGTCGACGTCTCGCTCTACAAGACGCTGGCGTTCGGCGTCAGCGCCGGCATCACCGGCATCGCCGGCGGCCTCGGCGGTATCGCCGTGCAGTTCGTGGCACCGGACGGGTATACGATCCAGCTCGCGATCGCGCTGTTCCTCGGCATGGTCGTCGGCGGCGTCGGCTGGTTGCCCGGCTCGCTCGCGGGCGCTGCCTTCATCGTGTTCGTTCCGAACATCGCGGAAGGCATCTCGAAGGGCCTGTCCGGCGCGGTGTTCGGCGTGATCCTGATCATCATCATCTTCGTGCTGCCGCACGGCGCGCGGCAACTCGCCTACACGGCGCAACATTGGATCGGCAAGATGCGGCGATGATCGCACACCGTGTTGTTCCAAGGCGCGAAACATCCGCGTCTTGGAACGACGTTTAACGACGATGACAATTTAGGCGTGATTTTTTGAAATCCCGGCCTAATCTATCCGGGTGCGCAGGCGATCCGTCGCCGCGTGCCCCAATAATAAAAATCGACATTGCAAAATCGACTGAAAAGGTTCGACGCCACGTCGAACCGAGACACTCCGGAAACCCAAAGGATTACATATGTTTTCGATGACCACCGCGCGCGTCGCATTGCTATCGACAGCTCTTGCATTCGCCGCCACCGGCAGCGCTTTCGCCCAGAAGAAATACGACACCGGCGCGACCGATACCGAAATCAAGATCGGCAACATCATGCCGTATAGCGGGCCAGCCTCGGCCTACGGCATGATCGGCAAGACCGAAGAAGCCTACTTCATGATGATCAACGACAATGGCGGCATCATAGGCCGCAAGTTCAACTTCATCACCTATGACGACGCTTATTCGCCGCCGAAGGCCGTCGAGCAGGCCCGCAAGCTTGTCGAGAGCGACGAGGCGCTGCTGGTGTTCAACTCGCTGGGAACCGCGTCCAATACCGCGATCCAGAAGTACATGAACGCCAAGAAGGTGCCGCAATTGTTCGTGGCCACCGGCGCCGCCAAGTGGAACGACCCGAAGGCATTCCCGTGGACGATGGGCTGGCAGCCGAACTATCAGGACGAAGCCCGCATCTACGCGAAATACGTGCTGAAGGAAAAGCCCGACGCCAAGATCGCGCTGCTCTATCAGAACGACGATTTCGGCAAGGACTACGTCAAGGGCTTCAAGGAAGGTCTCGGCAGCAAGTCGTCGATGATCGTGATCGAGGAAAGCTACGAGGTGTCGGAGCCGTCGATCGACTCGCATATCGTCAAGATCAAGGCGACCAATGCCGACGTGCTGATGGATTTCACCACCCCGAAATTCGCGGCGCAGACCATCAAGAAGACAGCGGAATTGCAGTGGAAGCCGCTGCACGTTCTGACCAACGTCTCGATTTCGGTCGGCTCGGTGATGAAGCCCGCCGGTTTCGAAAACGGTCAGGACATCTTGTCGGCCGCCTACCTCATGGACGGATCTGACCCGCAGTGGAAGGACAATCCCGGCTTCAAGAAGTGGGATGCGTTCGTCGACAAGTACATGCCCGGTGCGAACAAGACCGACAGCAACCTGATCTACGGCTATGCCGCAGCCCAGACCTTGCAGAAGGTTCTGGAAATGTGCGGCGACACCCTCACCCGCGAAAACGTCATGAAGCAGGCTGCAAGCTTGAAGGACTTCGCGCCTGACGTGTTCCTGCCGGGCGTCAAGATCAACACCAGCGCGTCGGATTTCGCACCGGTTCAACAGGTCAAGATGATGCGCTTCAAGGGCGAGACCTGGGAGCTGTTCGGCGAGATCATCGCGAGCGACGCCACGACCAACTGACCGTCCTTTACGGTCATTCCGGGGCTCGCGCGCATCTGCGCGTGAGAACCCGGAATCTCGTCGTGTCCGTCTCTACAAGATTCCGGGTTCGCCGCCGCTAAGAGGCGGCAGCGCCCCGGAATGACGTTCTGTAAACCGCAACACTATGTCGCCCCCTGTGATCCGCTCGCAGGGGGCTTTTTCTTGCCGGTTGCGCCGCAAGCGTATTGAATAACGGCAGGAGCCCAGCGCTTCACGATCAGGGGCCGCAGAGTCCCGTTCAAGAAACCAGACACAGTCATTCATCATGAGAGGAAACGACGATGCTCAAGCGACATCTGCGACTGGCCGTGCTGCCGGCCGCCCTGGCTCTGCTTGCTGCCTCCGGCAGCGCATTTGCCCAGAAGAAATATGGACCCGGCGTCACCGACACCGAGATCAAGATCGGCAACATCATGCCCTATAGCGGTCCGGCATCCGCCTTTGGCGTGATCGGCCGGACCGAAGCGGCCTACTTCAAGATGATCAACGACAAGGGCGGCATCAACGGCCGCAAGATCAACTTCATTAGCTACGACGACGCTTACTCGCCGCCCAAGACGGTGGAGCAGGCCCGCAAGCTGGTCGAGAGCGACGAGGTGCTGTTGATTTTCAATTCGCTCGGCACGCCGCCGAATTCGGCGATCCAGAAGTACATGAATGCGAAGAAGGTGCCGCAACTGTTCGTCGCCACCGGCGCGACGAAATGGAACGACGCCAAGGATTATCCGTGGACGATGGGCTGGCAGCCCAACTACCAGAGCGAAACGCAAATCTATGCGAAGTATTTGCTCAAGGAAAAACCGGACGCAAAAATCGCCGTGCTGTTCCAGAACGACGATTACGGCAAGGACTACCTCAAGGGCCTGAAGGACGGGCTTGGGGCCAAGGCCGCCTCGATGATCGTCGCCGAGGAAAGCTACGAGACCACCGAACCGACGGTCGATAACCATATCGTCAAGCTCAAATCCACTGGCGCCGATGTGTTCATCAATATCACGACGCCGAAATTCGCCGCGCAGGCGATC
>JANMAN010000814.1:0-3394 GCA_031359885.1 Tardiphaga sp.
CGCGCCATCGCACGCCTACCCACTCAACCGAAGATTGCCAAACGGTATCGGAGGCGAGTGCGGTCTGGATAGCGGGAACGGATCGTGAATGGTGTTAGCGTTAGCCGGCCTTGGCGACATCCTTGGCGTAACTGTCGCGTAAGCCGACCGTGCGATTAAACACCAGCTTGCCAGTCGCGGAATCTTTGTCGCGGCAGAAATAACCCTGCCGCTCGAACTGCGCCGCGCCGGATGCGTCGTCGTCAGCAAGCGCCGGCTCGACCATGCAGCCGGTCAACACCTCGACCGACTCCGGATTAATTTGGGCTGCGAAATTCGCGGCCTCCGGTGCAGGCGTCGTGAACATCAAATTGTAAAGTCGCACTTCGGCCGGCACGGCTTCCTTTGCCGCAACCCAATGGATCGTCGCCTTGACCTTGCGCCCGTCCGGCGCATTGCCGCCCTTAGTTTCCGGATCATACGTGCAGCGCAGTTCGATCACCTCGCCGGCCGCGTTCTTCACGACCTCGCGGCAGGTGATGAAATACGCCCAGCGCAGCCGCACTTCGCGGCCTGGCGCGAGCCGGAAGAACTTCTTCGGCGGCTCCTCCATAAAATCCTCGTGCTCGATATAGAGTTCGCGCCCGAACGGAATCTGCCGCGTGCCGAACGAGGCATCCTCCGGATGGTTGACGGAGTCGAGCTGCTCGACCTGCCCGTCCGGATAGTTCTCGATCACGACTTTCAGCGGCCGCAGCACGGCCATCCGCCGCGCCGCCGTCCGGTTCAGCGTTTCGCGGACCGCGAAATCGAACATGCCGATATCGACGGTCGAGTTCGCTTTCGCCACGCCGATGCGCTTGACGAATTCGCGCAACGCTTCGGCCGGCACGCCGCGCCGTTGCAGGCCTGCGAGCGTCGGCATCCGCGGGTCGTCCCAGCCGGTGACATGACCGCCGCGCACGAGTTCGGTGAGCACGCGCTTCGACAGCAGCGTGTAGGTCATGTTGAGCCGCGCGAACTCGTATTGATGCGGGCGCGACGGCACCGGCAGATTGTCGAGGCACCAATCATACAGCGGCCGGTGGTCCTCGAATTCCAACGTGCAGACCGAATGCGTGATGTGCTCGATCGCATCGGACTGTCCGTGCGCGAAATCGTAGCTCGGATAGATGCTCCACGCCGTGCCGGTGCGCGGATGATGCGCGTGCAGAATGCGATAGATCACGGGGTCGCGCAGGTTGATGTTGCCGGACGTCATGTCGATCTTGGCGCGCAGCACGCGCGCCCCGTTCGGAAATTCGCCGGCGCGCATCCGCGCGAACAGATCGAGATTCTCCTCGACCGACCGATCGCGGAACGGGCTGTTGC
This sequence comes from Tardiphaga sp., assembly GCA_031359885.1. Lineage (GTDB taxonomy): Bacteria > Pseudomonadota > Alphaproteobacteria > Rhizobiales > Xanthobacteraceae > Tardiphaga. Next base: position 1,351 of record JANMAN010000814.1, read on the forward strand.
GGCCGGGTTCGGTCAGCGTTCCGCGCGCGAGACGAATCTCCTCCTGCGACTGATCGTCGACATAGGCCTTGCCGTCGCGGATCAATTGCTGCGCCCAGCCGTAAAGCTGCTCGAAATAGTCCGACGCGTAATGCAGATGCTCGCCCCAGTCGAAGCCGAGCCAGCGCACGTCGCGCTGGATGGCGTCGATATATTCCTGCTCTTCTTTCGTGGGGTTGGTGTCGTCGAACCGCAGATGGCAGCGCCCGCCGAATTCCTCGGCGATCCCGAAATTCAGGCAGATCGACTTGGCGTGGCCGAGATGGAGATAGCCGTTCGGCTCAGGCGGAAAGCGCGTCACCACGCCGGCATGTTTGCCGGAGGCCAGATCCGCAGCGACGATGTCGCGGATGAAATCCCGCCCTGCTTCGGTTACCAATACGTCTGTCATTGCGCGCCTTTCGAGTTGGCTCTCTTTGCCAAATCTGCAACGCCGGGGCAAATGCGGGTTGCAGTCCCGTCATTCCCGCCGGGACAGCGTCCGGGCCGTGTGATAAACGGCCGCCCACCGTCCCATCAGATCGATTGACCCTGCCATGACCGTCCCCGTCGTCACCCGCTTCGCACCCTCGCCCACCGGCTTCCTGCACATCGGTGGAGCCCGAACGGCGCTGTTCAACTGGCTATATGCCAAGAAAACCGGCGGCAAGATGCTGCTGCGGATCGAGGACACCGATCGCGAGCGTTCGACCGAACCGGCCATCGCCGCCATTCTCGACGGCCTCAAATGGCTCGGCATCGATTGGGACGGCGACGTCGTCTATCAATTCGCCCGCGCCGCGCGTCATCGCGAAGTCGCCGAGCAATTATTAGCCACCGGCAAGGCCTATTATTGCTACGCGACCGCCGACGAATTGAAGGAGATGCGCGAGCTTGCCAAGGCCGAAGGCCGCGCCGTGCGTTACGACGGCCGCTGGCGTGACCGCGACGCCTCCGAAGCCCCCTCCGACGTCAAACCGACGATCCGCCTCAAGGCGCCCAGCACCGGCGAGACCGTGATCGAGGATCAGGTCCAGGGCCGCGTCGTCTGGCAGAACGAGAACCTCGACGATCTCGTGCTGCTGCGCGGCGACGGCAATCCGACCTACATGCTCGCCGTCGTCGTGGACGACCACGACATGGGCGTCACCCATGTCATTCGCGGCGACGACCACCTCATCAACGCCGCGCGGCAGAAACAAATTTACGACGCGCTCGGCTGGACGCTTCCGAGCATGTCGCACATTCCCTTGATCCACGGACCGGACGGCTCGAAGCTGTCGAAGCGGCACGGCGCGCTCGGGGTGGAGGCTTACCGCGCGATGGGCTACACGCCGGCGGCCCTGCGGAATTATCTGGTGCGGCTCGGCTGGTCGCACGGCGATCAAGAAATCTTCTCCACGCAGGAAATGGTCGATGCCTTCGACCTTCCCGCGATCGGCCGCTCGGCGGCGCGGTTCGATTTCGCGAAACTGGAAAGTCTGAACGGCCACTATATTCGGCAGTCCGACAATCAATCCCTCGTGAGCCTGTTCGAGGATGTGTTGCAGTTCATGCCGGGCGGCGAGACGATCGTCGCCAAGCTGAACGAAACGACGCGCGCGCAATTGCTACTGGCGATGCCCGGATTGAAGGAGCGCGCCAAAACGCTGGTCGAACTGATCGACAGCGCCGTATTCATCTTCGCGGACCGGCCGCTGCCGATCGATGCGAAGGCGTCGGCGTTGCTGACCGACACCACGCGCGACCTGATCGGCCAATTGCGCGATGCGCTGTTGCCCGTTTCGCCGTGGACGGCGGCGACGACCGAAGCTGCGATGCGCGCTTACGCGGATGCCAATGGACTTAAACTCGGCGGCGTCGCCCAGCCGCTGCGGGTGGCCCTGACGGGACGGACGACCTCGCCGGGGATCTTCGACGTTCTCGCCGTGTTGGGACGCGAGGAAAGTCTCGCACGACTCGGCGATCAGGCGCTCGAAACGGCCGCGTGAGGCGGCTGCGGACAGGCATTGCCGGTCGATCTTGC
>JANMAN010000815.1:0-3823 GCA_031359885.1 Tardiphaga sp.
AGTTTTCTCGACCGGCTGGAAAGCTGGGAGGTCCGTCAGGATCGCCTGATGCTCCGCGGGTATCCCTAGTCATTCCGGGGGCGCCAGCCTGTAGGATGGGTTGAGCAAAGGTGCGATTTTCGCACCGACTTGCGAAACCCATCAATATCGCGATGGGTATCGCTTCGCTCCACCCATCCTACGAACGCTCACGCCGCCTTCGCCAACGCCTCGTCATCGACATGTGCCATCGCGTCGATCAGCACATCGACACCGGCATCGGCCTTGACGCCCTGCTCCGACAGATGCCGGCGAAATGCGCGCGCGCCTTTGACGCCGTGAAACGCGCCGACGAAATGCCGCGTCATCGCGTGCAGCCGCGTGCCTTGCGTCAGTTGATCGGCGATGTAAGGCAACATCGCCGTGAACACGTCTTTCATCGACGCATAAGCGTCAGCTTCGCCGAACAGTTCGCTATCGACCGACAGCAGCCGCCACGGATCGTGATAGGCCGCGCGTCCGAGCATGACGCCATCGAGGCGTGCAAGATGCTGTTGCGAATCGTCCAGTGAGCCGATGCTGCCATTTATGATGATGGGCACGTTCGGCAGCGCTTGTTTCAGCCGATAGACGCGATCGTAATCGAGCGGCGGGATATCGCGGTTTTCCTTCGGCGACAGACCGTTCAGCCAGGCTTTCCGCGCATGCACGATCAGCGCGTCGGCACCGGCACCAACGACGGCGCGCGCCAGCGTATCGAGCGCCTGTTCGGGATCCTGATCGTCGATGCCAATCCGGCATTTGACCGTCACGGGCACGCGCACGGCGCGCTTCATCGCGGCGATGCCATCGGCGACCAGCGCCGGCTCCGCCATCAGGCACGCGCCGAAGCGGCCGTCCTTCACGCGGTCGGACGGGCAACCGACATTGAGGTTGATCTCGTCATAGCCGTAATCCTCGCCGATTTTTGCAGCCGTTGCGAGGTCGCTCGGGTCGGAGCCGCCGAGCTGCAATGCGACCGGGTGCTCCATGGCGTCGAAGCCAAGCAACCGCGCGCGGTTGCCGTGGATCACCGCGCCCGTCGTGACCATCTCCGTATAAAGCCGCGCACGCCGGGCCATGAGGCGATGGAAGACGCGGCAATGCCGGTCGGTCCAGTCCATCATGGGCGCCACGCAGAAGCGGTAGTCGGAGATCGTCACGCGGAAACCTTTGTTGAGTGCGGCCGTCGCCGCGCGGGATGTCGTAACCTATATCGGCCGGTCGCGCATCTGCGGCTTCATCCAAGACTGATTTTTGGGCCATCGCTGCCGTCCAATCAGCCATGACGGGCGATTGACTTCGGGTTTTCGATTGTTAGCATACAAGCGAATTTCAGTCTCTGCCGATCGGGATTTCGATGAAGCCCGCACCGTTCGCACGACACGTTCCGCAGACCATCGAAGAGGCCGTTTCGGCGCTCGCGCGCTACGCGCCGAATGAAGGCCGTATCGTGGCGGGAGGCCAAAGCCTCGTTCCGATCATGTCATTCCGAATGGCTCGGCCGGCGCACCTGATCGACATCAACGACATCGAGGAATTGCAGCGACTCGCTGTCATCGACGGCGTTTTGTCGATCGGCGCATGCGTCCGTCACGCGGCGTTTCACAAGCCGGTCGTCGGCGGCCCTCTCGGGCTGTTGCTGGCTTACGTCGTGCGCCACATAGCGCATTATCCGATCCGAACGCGCGGCACGTTTTGCGGAAGCCTCGCGCATGCCGACCCCGCCTCCGAATGGTGTCTCGTCGCGGCGACACTCGACGCGGAGTTGATCGCGAAAAGCGGGCGTGGCGAACGGCGCATCGCGGCGCGCGATTTCCTCGAAGGCATCATGAGCACGTCGCTCGCCGAAGACGAGTTGCTCACGCATGCGCGGCTGCCGCTGTTGTCCGACGACACCAAATTCGGCTTCTACGAATTCAGCCGCCGCGCCGGCGATTACGCGATGGCGTCCGCGCTCGTGACCTATCGTTTGGACGACGGCGTCATCGCGGATGCGCGCGTTGGAATCGGCGGCGCCGAGGATCGACCGCGGCGCATCGCTGAAGCCGAAGCCGTGCTGAACGGCCGTGCGCCCGACGATCAATTGTTTCGCGAAGCCGCCGATGCCGCGGCGAAGGCCGTCGATCCGCTGGAGGACATTCAAACCAGCGCTGAGTATCGCCGCGATCTCGTTCGTGCCGTGACGCGCCGCGCATGCGAGCATTCACTCAAGTGACCGCCCATACCAAAGGCAGCGGCACAAGTTGGGTCGGCCGCTCGATCCGCCGCTTCGAAGACCCGGCTTTGGTCGCCGGCGACGGCCGCTTCACGGCAGATTTGTCAGCACAGCATTGGGTGCGCTTCGTGCGCAGCCCGGTTGCGGCCGGCACGATCACGGCTCTGACTGCGCCGGACGGCGCGACGATGGTCACGGCCGCTGATCTCCAAGCGCTGAAGCCGATCCGGCCGATGCTGCATAAATTCAACTACAAGCCGGTTGGCCAGCCCATCTTGGCCGATGGCGTCGTTCGCTTCACCGGCGAAGCCGTCGCCGCCATCGTTGCGAGCAGCAAGAGTCTCGCGGAAGATTTCGCGGAGCAAGTCGAGATCGATATCGCGCCGACGACGGCGCTCGTTACGTCCGACGCCGCACTCGCGACCGACGCTCCCAACGTTCATGACGACGCGCCGGGCAACGTCATCGTGCAAGGTGCGATCAAGACGCCCGGCTTCGATGAGGTGTGGAGCCGCGCGCACATCATCGTCAACGTCGATGCTGTCTCGCGACGCCAGAACGCGACGCCGATGGAAGCCCGCGCCGGCCATGCTGCGTTCGATCGCGCCACCGGCCGCGTGACGCTGACATGCACCACGCAGATGCCGCATCTGATGCGCACGGCCATCGCCGACATCATCGGCATGCCGGAAAGCGAACTGCGCGTCATCGCACCGGATGTCGGCGGCGGCTTCGGGCAGAAGATGTCGCTCGCGCCGGAATATGTCGTGCTCGTCTGGCTCGCGCGCAAACTCAAAAGCAGCGTCGGCTGGACCGAGGACCGCCGCGAAAACCTGATCGCCAGTTTTCACAGCCGCGATCAAACCATCGCGTTGCAAGGTGCGTTCGACGGCGCCGGCAAATTGATCGCGCTGAAAGGCGACATCGTCGCCAATGTCGGGGCCTATTCGTGTTTTCCGACGACGTGTGGCGTCGAGCCGCTGATGGCGCTGGCCGAATTGCCCGGCCCCTACGATGTGCGCGCCTATGACGGCCGCGCGCGCGGTGTGCTGACGCATACCTGCCCGATGGCGCCCTATCGCGGCGTGTCGCGCCCGGTGATCACCTTCGCGATGGAACGGCTGATGGATAAGGCCGCTGCCGCCTCCGGCATCGAGCCGACCGAAATTCGCCGCCGCAATCTGATCGATGCGTTTCCTTATCCGTCAGCGACCGGGCTTGTGTTCGACGACGGCACCTACAAGGAGACGATGGAGATCGCGATCGACAAGATCGATCTCGCAGGATTTCGCAAACGCCAAAGCGCCGCGCGCGACAGCGGCAAACATCTCGGCATCGGCTTCGCGACGTTTTCTGAACGAACCGGCTACGGCAGCCCCGCCTTCGCGGCGCGCGGCATGGAGATCACGCCGGGCTGGGAAACGGTGCATCTGACGATGGACCCGTCGGGTTTTGTCGAAGCGCGGATCGGATCCTCGCCGCACGGGCAAGGCCTGCGCACCACACTGGCGCAGATCATCGCCGACGAAATCGGCGTCGATCCCGCCACCATAAAAATCGTGCATGGCGATACCGACCGCGCGCCCT
>JANMAN010000018.1:0-2757 GCA_031359885.1 Tardiphaga sp.
CCGCGACGCGCGTCGGCACCGGTGCAGGCGGCACCCGCAACATCGCCGGCACCAACCATTCGCTAATTCAGCTTGAGCAGGAACTGGCGGATTTGCACGGCAAGGAAGCCGCGCTCGTTTTCACATCTGGCTATGTGTCGAACCAGACCGGCATTGCGACTCTGGCGAAGCTGATACCGAATTGCCTGATCCTGTCCGACGCCCTGAATCACAACTCGATGATCGAGGGTATCCGCCAGTCCGGCTGCGAGCGGCAGATGTTCCGGCATAACGACGTGGCGCATCTGGAAGAATTGCTCCGTGCCGCCGGCAACGATCGGCCGAAGCTGATCGCCTGCGAAAGCTTGTATTCGATGGACGGCGACATCGCGCCGCTCGCCGTCATCTGCGACCTCGCGGAAAAGTACAATGCGATGACCTATGTGGACGAAGTCCACGCGGTTGGCATGTACGGCCCGCGCGGCGGTGGCATCGCCGAGCGCGACGGCGTGATGCATCGCATCGATATTCTCGAAGGCACGCTGGCGAAGGCGTTCGGGTGCCTCGGCGGTTATATTGCCGGCAGCGCCGAGATCATCGACGCCGTGCGGTCTTATGCGCCGGGCTTCATCTTCACCACGGCGCTGCCGCCGGCGATCTGTTCCGCCGCGACGGCTGCGATCAAGCATCTGAAGGTGTCGCAGTGGGAGCGCGCGCGACATCAGGACCGTGCCGCCCGCGTCAAGGCGATCCTCAACGCGTCCGGTCTGCCCGTGATGGCGAGCGATACGCACATCGTGCCGTTGTTCGTCGGCGATCCCGAGCGCTGTAAGCAGGCGTCGGACATGCTGCTCGAGGAGCATGGCATTTACATCCAGCCGATCAACTATCCGACCGTCGCGAAAGGCGAGGAGCGGCTGCGCATCACGCCGTCGCCCTATCATGACGACGGGCTGATCGACGCGCTCGCCGACGCATTGTTGCAGGTTTGGGATCGTCTCGGGCTGCCGTTGCAGGCGAAGTCGCTCGCGGCGGAGTAGGCAAAGCAGCTAAACTTGCATGCGCTGCGCGTCGTCATTCCGGGGCGCGAACGCTTCTTCGCGGTCGCGAACCCGGAATCTCATCATGTTCATCTTGACCAGATTCCGGGTTCGCGTTCGGCAGGTGCCGACCGCACCCCGGAATGACGTCACGCCGGCATGGCCGGCACCGGCAGCGCCGTCACCGACTTGATCTTCTCCATCGCAAAACGCGAGGTGACGTTCTTCAACGCCACGGCGCTGATGAGCTTCTTGTAAAAAATATCGTAGCTCGCCATGTCGGCGCAGACGACGCGCAGCATGTAATCGACATCGCCGGCCATGCGATAAAACTCCATCACCTCGGGCATGGCGCTGACGGCTTCGGCGAATTTCGTCAGCCAGGCGTCGGAATGATCGCCGCTTTCGACAGAGACGAACACCGAAATGCCAAGTCCGATTTTGTTCTGATCGACCAGCGCGACGCGGCGTAGGATCACGCCGTCGGCTTCGAGGCGTTGGATCCGCTTCCAGCATGGCGTTGAGGACAATCCGACGCGATCGCCGATTTCGGCAACCGACAGCGACGCGTCTTCCTGAAGCACGGTCAGGATCTTGCGGTCGATGGAATCGAGACGACGAGCTTCGGCGCTGGCAGTTAAAACATCAGACATTAGAATTCTGTTCCAATAGGGGTCCTTAAACCCTCTATAGATAGAAAATTCTTCTGTTTCAAGCGCCTCAGTTGCGTTTGCGGGGCTTCAGTGGCTGAAACCCGTCAAAAATGCTGAGACTTCTGCCCTGTCCGGGCAGGCGAAAGCCCCGCCATATCGCGTGCATTTCAAAGCCGCCGCCGCCGAGGCGAAACGCAGCGCATGCTCGAGCCCAGCGCCCCCGGCGAATTCCAATGCAAATGCGCCATGGAAAATATCGCCCGCGCCAAGCGTATCGACGGTGTGGACCGGAAACGCAGCGGTCTCCTGCGCAATTCCCTTGTCGTCGAGCCACAGCGTGCCCTTCGGGCCGCGCGTGACCGCCACGAACGACGACGTCAGCGTCGCGATTTTGCGTAGCGCCTTCTCGTCGTCGGTAATCCCGGCAGTCGATTGCAGCGCTTCGTCCGAGAAGATCAAATGCGACGACGCTGTCAAAAGTCCCTCGCGTTGCGAGACGGTGCTGTCGACATCGACCACGACGGGAATGCCGCGATGCCGCGCTTCGTGGCAGAGATTGGTGGCGAAGCTCGCGCAGCGGCTCTCGATCAGGATGGCGTCGCAATCTTTTAGCAACGCATCGGCGTCGGGTAAGCGGACCTTCCACAATTCTGGATCGCGAAACGAAATGATGGTGCGCTCGCCGGACGGGTCCATCATGATTCCGGAGATCGGCGTCACGAGGCCCGGCATGTGCACCAGATGCGAGGTGTCGATGCCCTCCTTGGCGAGATCGTCGAAAATGTAACGGCTGGACGTCTCGTTGGCGTCGCCCATCGGGCCTGTCAGCACGGCATGGCCGCCAAGCCGGCTGATGCCGATCGCGGCATTTAGTGCATTGCCGCCGGCGATCTGCGCGAAGCGGTCGGCGTTGAATTTTTGCCCGCGGCCCGGCACCGCCTGCACGCCGAAGGTGAGATCGCGCACCGGCATGCCGATGCAGAGGATGCGGGGTTTTTTGGAGGGTACGGTCATGTCTGTCCAGTGTGATGTTCGTCATTCCGGGATGCGACATGCCGTCGGCGAAGCCGACAAATGGCGCAGGC
>JANMAN010000076.1:0-4383 GCA_031359885.1 Tardiphaga sp.
CGACCTCGCCGAAATGACGACGCAACGAATCGATCAGCGCATCTCGGCGTTCTCGGTAGCGAGCCCGCGTGCGCAGGAGATGCGCGACATAACTTCCGTCGCGGATGAATTGCGAAAGTACCGCCTGATCGAGCCAGCCATTGCCGCCGTTCAAAAGAGTTTTGGCCGCGGTCAACGCATCGACCAGTCCGGAAGGCGCCACGATGTAGCCAAGCCGCAATCCTGCGCCGAGGGATTTCGAGAACGTCCCGAGGTAGATCGTGCAGTCCGGCGCGCCAGAGGCGATCGCGGGAAGCGGCGACCCGTCATATTGAAAATCGCTGTCGTAATCATTCTCGACAATGTAGCAGCCGCGCTGCCGAGCCCAGCTCACAAGGTGCTGGCGTCGTTCGAGCGAGAGCGTGCACCCGGTCGGATATTGGTGCGACGGCGTCACGCAAACCAGCGAAGCGGTGCCGGCGGGCAGCCGATCGGTCAGCAGACCGTCTTCATCGACCGGAACGTGAATCAGTTTGGCGCCAGTTGCCCCGAACACGAATGCCGCGCCCTGATGACAGGGATTTTCGAGCACGACGAGCGAGTCGGACGGCACAAGCACTTTTGCAAGCAGACTGAGGCCTTCTTGAATGCCCGTGGTCACGATGATCTGTCCCGGTTCGACGATCAAGCCGCGCCAGGTCGCGAGATGATTTGCGATCGCATGTCGAAGCGCCAATAGCCCGACGGGATCGGGATATTGCGTGATCCCGGCAGCGAAACCGGACGACAGCGCGCCCTGTATGAGCCGACGCCACGTCTTCACCGGAAACAACGATGCATCGGGCCGGCCGGGAACGAAGTCGTGGGTCGAACGTCCCGATTTCGCGGTGATGCGGGACGGTGCCGGCATCGGCCGTGGCGTGGGCATGGCATCGGAAGCTACGCCGAGCACCGCGTGATCGACCGGAGAGAGCAGTGTCCCCCTCCGCTCGCTTGGTTCGAGCGCATACACGCCCGAGGCCGGCCTCGTCTCGACGAAGCCTTGATCTTCCAGCGTCTCGTAAGCGCGGACGGCCGTGTTGCGCGAAACCTGTAATTGATCAGCGAGACGTCTTGAAGACGGCAACCTGACGCCGGGTGCGATGCGTCCCTCGGTAACACTCCTGCTGATTTGTTCGACGATCTGCAGCGTCAGCGTTTCCGGCCGAGATCGATCGAGCAGCAGCGGGATGCGTCCCGCATGCGCTTTCGCATCGCGTACCGTCCGTGTGCTCGCAACTTTTGTCATCGGCAAACAATGTCCACCATCGCTGCAAAAGGACCAAATTGCAGCATCGCCGTCCAGTGTCGGCAGCTCCGGTGCCCTGAAATCGTCGGAGACTGGACTCATCGCAGCGCCCCGAAGCGGTCCCACGCCGCATGACGCAGCACAGCGCCGAGGAATCCAAATCAATCCGACCGCTTTTTCGGCAACTGCCCATTTTGCAAGGTGGTTCAGGACGCCCGATCTGGACGCGCGGGATTGTTAGGGAACGGCTCTACGGGGAGGCTTAACCGTTGCGTCCATCTTTCCAGCATCCGAGAGCTCCGCCGCGAAAGCGGCCTGCGCTGCTCGGCAGATGCAACAGGAGCGACAGATGAAACTCACACGCCGTGACTTGAGCAAGAGGATCGCCGCGTTTGCCGTGGCCGCGACGATCACAGCGCCAGCCTTTGCGCAGGACACCATCAAGATCGGTGTCCTGCACTCGCTGTCGGGGACGATGGCGATTTCCGAAACTATTTTAAAGAATCAAATTCTCTGGCAGGTCGAGCAGATCAATGCAAAGGGCGGCTTGCTCGGAAAGAAGATCGAGCCGATCGTCGTCGATCCCGCGTCTAACTGGCCGCTGTTCGCGGAGAAGGCCCGCGAGTTGATTGTGCGCGACAAAGTCGTTGCCGTGTTCGGATGCTGGACTTCGGTCTCGCGTAAATCGGTATTGCCGGTGTTCGAAGAGCTCAACGGCTTGCTGTTCTATCCGCTCGAATATGAAGGCGAAGAGCAATCGAAGAATATTTTCTACGGAAGCTCGGTGCCCGACAATAAAGCAATCCCGGCAGTCGAATATCTCATGAGCGCGCAGGGTGGCGGCATCAAACGCTTCATCCTCGAAGGGACGGACTACGTCTATCCCCGCACCTCCAATAAGATCATTCGCGCCTTCCTGAAATCGAAAGGCGTTGCCGATGAGGACATCCGCGAGAATTACACGCCATTCGGCTTTGCCGATTGGCAGACGGAAGTCTCTCAGATCAAGAAATTCGGCGCATCCGGAAAGCCCACGGCCGTTATCTCGACCGTCAACGGCGATGCCAACGTGCCGTTCTATAAGGAGTTGGCCAATCAGGGCGTCAAGGCGACCGATGTCCCTGTGATGGCGTTCTCGGTCGGCGAGGAGGAATTGAAAGGTCTCGATACGTCGCAACTCGTCGGTCATCTGGCAGCATGGAGCTATTTCCAGTCGATCGATACGCCAGAAAACAAGACGTTCATCGCCGATTGGCGATCGTACATGAAAGACCCGAAGCAAGTGACGAACGATCCCGTGGAATCGGCCTACATCCTCATCAACCTTTGGGCGAAAGCCGTAACGAAGGCCGGCTCAACGGATGTTGCAGCCGTCAGCAAAGCCATCATCGGTCAAAGTATCGTTTCACCCGGGGGTAATACCGTCACGATGAACGCCAATCATCACCTCACCAAGCCGGTGCTGATCGGTGAAGTCAACGCGAAGGGGCAATTCGAGATCGTCTACAAAAGTGCGCCCATCGCTCCTAAGCCATGGAGCCCTTATCTACCCAACAACGTCGCCCGCAACAATTAAGCGCGCTCAAGCCGCGATCGTACGCACGCCGGTCGGTCGCGGCTTTCAGCACGAGCGTCGGCTCGCTATGCGGCCCACGCCCCTTCGCGTTTTAGAACGTCATCGCACTGAGGCTCAGATACCTTCGGCACTGAACCTCTATCGTTTCGACTGATTCAACAGTGCGTGCGAGATCATCACATGGATGCCCTTGCTGCGGTTGACCAATTGCGTGACGCGCAAATCGGCCGCGAGACTGCACAGGCGATATGCATCGTCGGCGGTGATCGTGGTGCGGCTGACGATCAGCGCGATCATCCGCCGCAATGCGAGCCGTGCGGCCTCGTCCAGATCCTCGTCGAACGCCATCGCGATCAGATGGGTTTTCGTCTCTGCAAAGGGGGCTTCGAGCTTTGCGTCCTTGATCAAGTCGATTTTGAAAGTCCCTGTGAGCCCGGTCTCCACCGCGGTCAGGCAGACTTCGCCATCGCCCTGCGCTGCATGGCCGTCACCACAAGAGAACAATCCGCCGTCGACCGCGACGGGTAGATAAAGCACGGCACCGGCACCAAGCTCTTTGTTGTCGATATTCCCGCCGAAGCTCGATGGCATCACCGAACTGACCCGGCCGACTGCAGGCGCGGGTGCAACGCCCATCACGCCGAAAAACGGCTGCGCCTCGAGTTTCATGCCCCATGGAGTCGACACGACGCCATGCGTGAGATCGATGGGAAGGTGGATCAGACGCTCATAAGGAAAATCGTCGGGAAGCGTCCCCATGTCGGGTTTGTTGACGTTGAAACCCCAATCGTCGGCAAGCTGGACATCCAGAATTTGAATGCGAAGCGCGTCGCCCGGCATCGCGCCTCGCACGGCAACGGGTCCGGTCAGGATATGAGGTCCCAGCTCAGGCGTCACCGCTGCGTGAATTGCCGCCAGTTCGGGCCTGATCGTCATGCCCGGCTGTTTCGGCGCATACTCGACCGAGCCGCTGACGCTGTTCATGACGATGATCTCGCCCGGATCGATCGTGGCGATCGGTTTCAGCGCCGCGTCGAAATAACCCCAGTGAACTGTGGTCGGTGTGGGACGAATGGTTTGGGTCATATCGCTACCGATTGTGTGCTTGGCGGTCCGCAACGGTTGAAGCTGGTTTAGCCGATCGCTGTCGCTCCGAACATGTTTTTGTCGGAGCACCCTTTGCGAAGGCTGACAGTCACCTGCGGACGATGCCGCTTATTCGACCTTCCCCATCTCCTTCAGCACTTCATTCGCGGCTTTGAAAGCATCCAGGCCGGCGGGAATACCGCAATACACCGTGGCGTGCAGCAACACTTCCTTGATCTCATCGACGGTGACGCCGTTGGTGATCGCACCACGCGTATGCAGTTTGATTTCCGGCGCGCGGTTCAAAGCTGTGAGCATCGCCAGATTGAGCATGCTGCGGGTTTTGCGATCGAGGCCCGGACGATTCCAAGCGTAGCCCCAGCACCATTCGGTCGTGATATGCTGGAACGCCATCATGAAATCGTTTGTCGATTGCATGGACTTGTCGACATAG
>JANMAN010000119.1:0-2697 GCA_031359885.1 Tardiphaga sp.
CGAAACGTCCCGTTTCGACTTAACTTTGCGTAACAGTCGCCGCTTCGTCATTGCGAGTAGCATCGGTCCTCGGTTTCGAGGACCGACTGCGACGAAGCAATCCATCTTTTTTGAAGACTGGATTGCTTCGCTCGATCCTGAAGGCGCCGATGGCCGGCTTCAGGATTGGCTCGCAATGACAAACCTGTGACCGAAACGACAACGGCCGGGACGAAGCCCGGCCGTGTCTTATCGATAACGTAAAGCCTTTACTTGGCGGCGGTCGGGAGCGGCACTGGCGTATCGGCCAAGGTCGCGAGGTACGCGATCACGTCGGCACGCTCGCTGTCCTTCTGGATGCCGGCGAAACCCATCGCGGTGCCGGGGACGTAGCCCTTCGGGTTGGCGATAAATTTATTGAGATCGTCAAACGACCAGTCGCCGCCCTTGCCTTTAAGAGCTGCGGAATAATTGAAACCAGCTCTGGCTGCCTTCTTCTCGTTGACCACGCCGAACAAATTAGGCCCAACCTTATTCGGTCCGCCCTTTTCGAAACCGTGGCACGACGTACATTTCTTGGCGGCGGCGGTGCCCTTCTCGACCGACGCGGTCTGCAACAACTTCTCGATCGGCTCGGACGCCGCGGCTGCCGTGCCGGCACCCGCCGCCGGCTCTTCCTCTTTCACGGCGATGTCGTAGCCCGGTTTCGCCACCTTGCCGGGGGCGAAGATCGCCTGCGCGCCGATGCTCGTGACCAGTAGCATCAGGCAGGTTCCGAGAACCGCGCCCATCACCTTGTTGAGTTCGAAGGAGTCCATGTTCGGCCAAATCCCAAATAAATGTCTCCCAAATACACGTCGAGAGACAATCAGAATCGCGCGTTCGCACCTGCACACGCAACAGCGTGGAGATAACGGTTTGCCAGCCTGCTTGCAACCCGTATAACCGCGCGACCTTTCGTCCGTTTCGCGCGAAAAAGCGCTCTGTTCAGCCCCGTATTTTCAGCAATGCCAAGCTCGACACTCGTGCTGATCCCGGCCCGGATGGCCGCGACCCGCCTGCCCGGCAAGCCGCTGCTCGATATCGCGGGCATGCCGATGATCGTACATGTGCTGCGCCGGGCGCTGGAGGCCGACATCGGCCGCGTCGCCGTCGCGACGGATACGCCCGCCATCGCCGACGCCGTGATCGCGGCGGGCGGCGAAGCGGTGATGACCCGGCCCGACCATCCCTCCGGCTCCGACCGCGTGTTCGAGGCCCTGACGAAGCTCGATCCGGACGGCCACATCGAAACCGTCATCAACCTGCAAGGCGACTTTCCGACCATCGCGCCGGACAATATCCGCGCCGTGCTGGCCCCCTTGGCCGATCCGGAGGTCGCCCTTGCGACGCTGGCGGCGGAAATCCATACCGACGAGGAAGCCACCAATCCCAACGTCGTGAAGGTGATCGGCTCGCAGATCGGGCCCGACCGGCTGCGGGCGTTGTATTTCACCCGCGCGACGGCGCCATGGGGCGATGGCCCACGCTACCATCACATCGGGCTCTACGCGTATCGCCGCGCGGCGCTGGAACGCTTCGTGGCGTTGCCGCCCTCGGCGCTGGAGCAACGCGAAAAGCTCGAGCAGCTCCGCGCCATCGAGGCCGGGATGCGGATCGACGTGACGATCGTGGATGCCGTCCCGCGCGGCGTCGATACGCCCGACGACCTTGAAACCGCCCGCCGCGCGCTGGCGAAAACCTGAGCGATTGATACAAGGCGGCATGACACAGAGACTGAAAATCGCGTTCCAGGGCGAGCCCGGCGCCAATTCGCACATCGCCATCGTCGAGGCCTATCCCGGCGCGGAGCCGCTGCCCTGCGCCACCTTCGAGGATGCGCTGGCCGCGATCACGTCGGGCGAGGCCGACCTCGGCATGATCCCGATCGAGAACTCGCTCGCCGGCCGCGTTGCCGACATCCATCATCTGTTGCCGGATTCCGGGCTGTTCATCATCGGCGAGTTTTTCCTGCCGATCCATCATCAGATGATGGGACTGCCAGGTGCGACGCTCGACGACATCAAGACCGTCGAAAGCCATGTCCATGCGCTCGGGCAGTGCCGCCGCATCATCCGCAAACACGGCCTGCGCCCGATTGTGGCGGCGGATACCGCAGGGTCGGCGCGCATCGTCGCCGAGCGTGGCGACAAGTCCTGCGCCTCGCTGGCGTCGCGGATGGCCGCCGATATCTACGGATTGCAAATTCTCGCCGAAGACGTCGAGGACGAAAACTACAACACGACCCGGTTCGTCGTGCTGGCGCGCGAGCAGGCATGGGCCGAACAGAACTCCGGCCCGCTGGTCACGAGCTTCGTGTTCCGCGTCCGCAACCTGCCGGCCGCGCTCTACAAGGCGATGGGCGGCTTTGCGACCAACGGCGTCAACATGACGAAGCTGGAAAGCTACATGGTGGACGGCAATTTCTTCGCGACGCAGTTTTATGCTGACGTCGATGGCCATCCCGACGACCGCAACCTTGCCTTCGCGCTGGAGGAGCTGAAGTTCTTTTCAAAGGAATTCCGTATCGTCGGCGTCTATCCCGCGCATCCGACGCGGGCAACCTATGGCGCGACCGACGGTTAGCGATCGCGTCTACCCTCCGCATCGCATCGACGGCGGGTCATGACCGACACCGGTGTGAGAATTGGCACGGCGGGCTGGAACGTATCGTCGCGC
>JANMAN010000168.1:0-2045 GCA_031359885.1 Tardiphaga sp.
CCGGCGGGCGGCGTATCCAGCCCCCCCACCACACCCCGCATGGTGTTTTGGCCCCAGCCGGACGGCCCGAGAATCGTGACGAAATCTTGGTCGCCGACCGCAGGGTCGGTCGGCTCCAGTGCGCGTGTCGGCCGTCCGCCGCGAACCGCAGGAAAAATCCGCGAGACGTTTTCGATGACGAGCTTGCTCACACGAGGCTCCACGGAAACATCCGCCGGTTCGCCGCCTTGAAGGCATAGTCCGAAATCAATCCGATGATGCCGATGACGATGATGCCGAAGATGATCTGTCCGGTGGCCAGCAACGCCTGGCTGTCGATGATCATGTGGCCGATGCCGGACGACGAGCCGATCAGCTCGGCGACGATCACATAGGTCCAGGCCAGCCGAGCACAAGCCGCAGGATTTCCGCGATCTCCGGCGCGGCCGATGGAATGAGCACACGGCGCAGCACGCCGGCATCGCGTGCGCCCAACGTCAGCGACGCCTCGACGAGATCGCGGCGCACGCTGCCGACGGTGACCGCCACCATGAGGATGATCTGGAAGACCGAGCCGATGAAGATCACCAGCAGCTTTTGCAATTCGCCGATGCCGGCCCAGAGGATCAATAGCGGGATGAAGGCGGACGCCGGCAGATAGCGCGCGAACGACACGAAGGGTTCGAGGAACGCTTCGACCGGCTTGTAGGCCCCCATGAATATACCGATCGGCACGGCGAACAGCGCAGCCAATACGAAGCCGCCGAGCACGCGCCAGATCGTCATGCCGATATCGAACGCGAAGCCCTGCTTGGTCAGCAGCAGCCAGCCGTCCTCCAGCATGGTCAGCGGATTGGCCAAAAAGGTTTTCGAGACGAAGCCGCCGAAGGTCGCATAAGACCAGGCCGCGACGAACAGAACGAAGAACGAGATGCCGAGCACGACGCGCGTTCGGGTCGCGATCGGTGCGAGCGGTTTCATGAAACGCCGTCTGTGCTGGTCGTCATGGCGAGGAGCCGCGCCGTTCGCGTTCGAGCGGCGAATGGGACGGCGATTGGGACGGCGATTGAGACGAAGAGTTGGACGGCGCGATCCGGGCTTTGTGCTTTGACGGACAGACGACGGATCGGATTGCGTCGCTTGGCATCGATCTGCGAACGACGCCGATCGATGCCTGTTCGCAATGACGGCGCCACGCGCGCTTACTGAATGAAGCGGGTGTCGACGATCTTGGTCAGATCGGGGATCTGCTTGATGATGCCGATCTCAAGCAACAGCTCCGCGGCTTCCTTGGAAAACGCCTGGAATTCCCCGGCGAAGAATTTCTTGTTTTCGTCCTGGCCCTGCCAGCGCAGATATTGCGCAGATGCGCCGAACTTCTCGCCGGTCTGTTTGACGTCCGCGCCCATGATTTCGCACGACTTCGCCTGATCGGTCTTGATCAATTCGACCGCCTCGAAATAGCTTTTGGTGAGACCCTTCACCGCGGCTTCGTTGTCGGCGATGAATTTCGGCGTGCAGCCGAACGTATCCATGATCATCGGATAGTCGAGCGTCGTGGCGATGATCTTGCCGGCCTCGGGTTTTTCGCGCACCGCGGAGAGATAAGGCTCGTACGTCATCGCGGCATCGTTCTGCCCGGCGATGAAGGCCTGCGCCGCGGCACCGGGCTCCATGTTGACGACACTGACATCCTTCACCGAGAGGCCGTTCTTTTTCAGGAACCAGGCCAGCGTGAAATACGGCGCGGTGCCCGGCGCGGACGCGGCCACCGTCTTGCCTTTAAGGTCCTTGATCGCCGCCGTGCCCGCGCGGACCGCCATGCCGTCGGCGCCGTAGGATTTGTCGAGCTGAAACAACTGCGTGGTGGCGACGCCGTTGGCATTCCACACCACCCAGGTCTCGACAGTTGTTGCCGCGCATTGCACGTCGCCCGAGGCGATGGCGAGATGGCGGCTGGCCTGCGGAATCTTCTTGATGGTGACGTCGAGGCCGTTTTTGGCGAAGATGCCGGCCTCCTTGGCCAGCGTCAGCGGTGCGAAACCGGTCCATCCGGAGATCGCGAT
>JANMAN010000218.1:0-3267 GCA_031359885.1 Tardiphaga sp.
CTCGACGGCAAGATGGTCGAGCGGCTGCATGCGGACATAGCGACGCGGACGCTTGCGATTCACGAGGCGATCAACGCACAAAAAACGTCATCCCCGCCGAACCAAGTGGTTCGGCTTTGAGGTGCGAGCGATACCGGCGCACTTGCGCCGGATCGCGAGCCTCGAAGGATGGTGCTCTGTGCCGTCGCCCGTCGAGGGCCGCTGAAGAAGCCGCCGCCTCAGGGTGACGGCTTTTCAACTCGTCAGTCGCGAACTCACCATCACGATGTCGCTCGACAATTGACTCGCGCGGATGGCGAATTCGTCGCGCAGCCGACGCGCGGCGGCCGGATCGCTGTCGAGCACGCGTTGAAACAGACTGCGGGAAATCCGGATCGCGCTCGACGCATCGATCGCCACGACGGTCGACGGCCGCGGCATTGCCATGATGAGCGCGAGTTCGCCGATCAACGTGCCGGGCCGCGCGACCATCTCATGTTTCTTGCCGGGCTCGCCGCTGATCCGAAACGCGCCCCGTTGAACGACGAAGCCAGCATCGGCCGCGTCGCCGGCCTTGAACATCACCTCGTCGCGACGGAAGTCGCGCTGCTCGCAGCCGATCGCCAACACGCGCAGCGCCGAATGGCCCAGCACGCGCAGGGTCGGGACGCGTTCGAGCAAGGCGACATCATCTTCGATCGACATACAGAACCGGGGTCGGCGCGCGCGCGACGTTGGCGCTTGGATTGAAGTTTGGAGCCTCCGAATCGTCTACCCGAACCGTATCACGGCACCAGTTTGTAGCCACCGGCTTCGGTGACGAGGATTTCCGGATTGGCGGCGTCGGACTCGATCTTTTGGCGAAGCCGGTAGATGTGGGTCTCCAGCGTATGCGTGGTGACGCCGGAATTGTAACCCCAGACCTCCTGCAACAGCGTCTCGCGCGATACCGGCATCGCGCCAGCGCGATATAGAAAACGCAAGATCGCGGTTTCCTTTTCGGTCAGCCGCACCTTTTTGGCATTGGCCCCCGTCAGCATCTTCGAGCCGGGCCGGAAACTATACGGGCCGACCGAAAACACCGCGTCCTCGCTGGCTTCGTGCTGGCGCAGTTGCGCGCGTATCCTCGCCAGCAACACGGCGAAGCGGAACGGCTTGGCGACGTAATCATTCGCGCCGGACTCCAGGCCGAGAATGGTGTCGGAGTCAGTGTCGTGCCCGGTCAGCATGATGATCGGCGCCTTGAACCCGCCCTTGCGCAGGCTGCGGACGACCTCGCGCCCATCGGTGTCGGGGAGGCCGACATCCATCAGCACCAAATCCGGAGAATTGGCCTTTGCGGCGGAGGTGCCTTTAGCCCCGGTATCGACCGCGGACGCCTCGAATTCCTCATGCAGCGACAATTGTTCGACCAGGGCTTCGCGCAGATCGGTGTCATCGTCCACGATCAGGATTTTGCGAGCATTGGCCATTGCGGTCGTCCTTCGGCGTCAAATCGTCTGTGCAGGAAGTTGCAAATCGGGAACAGTCTAACGCAGATATGGCGTTAAAGTACGGAAACGCTAGGAAGCGGGCGCGACATAGACGGCGCCGTCGCATCGGCGCGAGCAGAACGCGCTGCAATATCCCGAAAAGCGGTCGGTTTTCAAAAGCTTGGTTCATGAAAAAGCCCGATGCACCGTTTGCCATGGTCCGCGTCCGCGCCGCGGCGGGCAACCGCCAGCGCGGCTGGCTGACGGCGCCGGGGATCGTGATCCCGGTAGCACTCGGTCGCGGCGGCATCCTCGCAAACAAATTCGAAGGCGACGGCGGCACGCCACGCGGCGTGTTTCATCCGCGGCAGGTCTGGTTTCGTGCCGACCGGCTGTCCCGGCCGATCACGCATGTGCCGGTACGCGCCATCGCTGCGAAGGATGCGTGGTGCGAGGATCCTCACGACCGCCGCTACAATCGCCCGATGCACTGGGACGGCACCGGTGATCGCCTTGTCCGCGACGACCATCTCTATGATTTGATCATCGAAATCGATCACAACACGCGGCCGCGCATCGTCAATCGAGGCAGTGCCGTGTTCCTGCATGTCGCCCGCAACGGCTTCGCGCCGACCGCCGGCTGCGTCGCGATGGCCCACGCGGCTTTGCGACGCGTGCTCGCGCGGCTCGGGCCGCGGACAAAGATCGTGATCGGGTGAGCTTATTGCACAACCGCACAATTGGATTTACTATGACTACTGTAGTCACAGGTGATCCATGAAGACGATCCAGTTGAGAGACGCTAAGGCCTCGTTTTCGGCTCTCGTGGAATCGGCCGAGCGGGGACAGCCCACGCTCGTGACAAAGCACGGACGTCCAGCCGCGATGATCGTGCCATTGGCCGATGGGCGTCGCCTCTATCCCGATGACCGCCCGAGTTTTGCGGACTTGCTGCTGGCGATGCCGCATGACGTTGAGTTCGAACGCGATCGGTCGCCTCTGCGAGACATCGAATTCTGATGGGCTGGCTGCTCGACACCAATATCATCAGCCAGTTTGCTCCCGATCGAAACGGGCGATCTCGCTTGTCGGCAGACGTCGCGCAATGGACGCGGTTGAATCAAGATCGCCTTTATTTATCGGCTCTTTCGATAACCGAGATCACGTCCGGTATTGCCAAGCTCCGACGCGTCGGCTCGATCGATTTTGCGGAGAATTTGACGAATTGGCTCGACCGGATTGCGGACCATTACAGCGACCGAATCCGACCGATCGACGTTGAGACCGCCAGAATAGCAGGAGAGCTTTCGGACCGTGCACGAGCTAACGGAAATCACCCGGGTCTGTCCGACATCCTGATCGCTGCGACTGCGATCACCCATGGCGATGGCTTGCTCACCGATAACATCAGACATTTCGAGCCGCTTGACCTTGGCATCGCCCTCGTCAATCCGATCACCCAACTACCCACAAGTTGATTGCCTCGGCTGGATCAACCCTCTGGAAGTCTCATGGTTCTTGAAAGTAAGGCACATTTGCCTTACTTTCATTAGTGAGGGAGTTCGGATCATGACGACGCTGACCATCACCGCCAAAGGCCAGGTCACCTTGCGCAAGGAAGTGCTCAAGCATCTTGGCATCGGACCCGGCGACAAGATCGATGTGGATTTGCTGCCTAATGGCACCGTCAACGTCCGACCAGCCGCGCCGGAACGCACAGGTTCGCTTGAAGATTTCTTTGGCTGCCTCGGTCCATGGAACGGCCCACCAGTGTCGCTTGACGATATGAAAGAGGCAGCAGCGGCCGGTTGGGCCC
>JANMAN010000261.1:0-2446 GCA_031359885.1 Tardiphaga sp.
ATCCAGTTCGGCTGGAACCGTTCAACCGAATCGACCTGTGATGTAGTCCTGCGTGCGCGGATTGCGCGGGTTCGTGAACGTCTGCGTCGTAGGACCGAACTCGATGAGTTCGCCGAGGTACATGAAGGCGGTGTGGTCCGACGTGCGCGACGCCTGCTGCATGTTGTGGGTGACGATGGCGATCGTGTAGTCGGCCTTGAGTTCTTCGATCAGCTCTTCTATTCGTGCCGTCGAGATCGGATCGAGCGCCGAGCATGGCTCGTCGAACAGGATGACCTCGGGCCGCACCGCGATGGTGCGCGCGATGCATAGACGCTGCTGCTGACCGCCGGAGAGGCTGAGGCCGCTGGCATTCAGCTTGTCTTTGACCTCGTTCCACAACGCACCGCCGCGCAGCGCCTTCTCGACGCGCCCGTCCATTTCCGACTTCGAGATTTTCTCGTAAAGGCGGATGCCGAACGCGATGTTCTCGTAGATCGTCATCGGAAACGGCGTCGGCTTCTGGAACACCATGCCGACGCGGGCGCGCAACAAATTGAGATCGAGCTTGGGGTCGAGCACGTTCTGATTGTCGAGCATCACCTGCCCCTCGGCGCGCTGGCCCGGATACAGATCGTACATCCGATTGAAGACGCGCAGCAGCGTGGACTTGCCGCAACCGGACGGGCCGATGAAGGCCGTGACGCGGTTGGCCGCGAGGTTGAGGTTGATGTTCTTCAGCGCATGATGGTCGCCGTAATAGAAGTTCAAATTGCGCACGCTCACCTTCGGACGGGCGTCGTCCGCAAGCATCGGCGGCAAGGTTTTCGGCGCGCTCGACGTCATTGCGGCCATCGATAGCTCGTTCATTTGGTGGTCCTCTCCGCGCCCAGAATGCGTGCGCCGATGTTGAGGGCTAAAACTGTGAGGGTGATGATGAGCGCACCGGACCAGGCGAGCTGCTTCCAGTAGTCGTAGGGGCTCTGCACGAAGTTGTTGATGGTCACCGGCAGGTTGGCCATCGTTCGCGTCAGATCGAGGCTGAAGAACTGGTTGCTTAAGGCCGTGAACAACAGCGGCGCGGTTTCGCCGGCGACGCGCGCGGTCGCGAGCAACACGCCGGTGATGAGGCCGGCGCGCGCGGCGCGGTAGGCGATGCGCTTGATCACCAGCGAGCGCGGCATGCCGAGCGCCGACGCGGCCTCACGTAACGGGCCGGGCACGAGGCCGAGCATGTCTTCGGTGGTGCGCACGACGACCGGGATCACGATCACCGCCAGCGCCAGCGAACCGGCGAAGGCCGAGAAGCCGCCCATCGGCACGACGACCGCGCCGTACACGAAGAGACCGATGATGATCGACGGCGCGCTGAGCAGGATGTCGTTGATGAAACGGATCACCGACGTCAGCCGATCGTTCTTGCCGTATTCGGCGAGATACGTGCCGGCCATCAAGCCGAGCGGCGCGCCGATGCCGACGCCGATTACCGTCATGATGATCGAGCCGACGATGGCGTTGAGCAGGCCACCATCCGTCGAACCAGGCGGCGGCGTGTTCTGCGTAAAAATCTGAACGCTGAGACCGGCGAGGCCGTTATAGAACAGCGTGAACAAAATCAGCGCCAGCCACGTGACGCCGAACAGCGCCGCGCCGATGCACAGCAGGCGGATGATCGTGTCGGTGCGGCGACGGCTCGTATAGATCGGGTTAACCATCTCAGTTGCCCGCCTTCTTGTTCAATCGCATCAGCATCAGGCGCGCGGCCGACAGCACGAAGAACGTCAGCACGAACAACAACAGGCCGAGCAGGATCAGACCGGATTGATGCAGCCCGTCGCTCTCGGCGAATTCGCTGGCGATCGCCGCCGAGATCGTCGTGCCCGGCGAGAAGACCGAGCCGGTGATGCGGAACGCGTTGCCGATGATGAACGTCACCGCCATCGTTTCGCCGAGCGCGCGACCGAGCGCGAGCATGATGCCGCCGATCACGCCGACCCGCGTGTAGGGGATCACGACGTTGCGGACGACTTCCCACGTGGTGCAGCCGACGCCGTAAGCGGCTTCCTTGAGCACCGGCGGCACCGTCTTGAAGACGTCCACCGAGATCGCGGTGATGAACGGCAGCACCATGATCGCCAGAATGAGCGCGGCATTGAACAGGCTGAGATAGGACGGCGGCCCGGCGAACACCGAGCCCAAGACAGGCACGCCCTCGAAGACGCGAATCAGAAACGGCTGAAAGTGATTGGCGAGAAACGGCCCGAGGACGAAGAAGCCCCACATGCCGTAGATGATCGATGGGATACCGGCGAGCAGTTCGATCGCCATGCCGATCGGGCGGCGCAGCCATTGCGGGCACATTTCGGTCAGGAAGATCGCGATGCCGAGGCCGACCGGGATCGCGATCGACATGGCGATCAGCGACGTTACCAGCGTGCCGTAAATCGGACCGAGCGCGCCGAGCACC
>JANMAN010000268.1:0-13623 GCA_031359885.1 Tardiphaga sp.
CCCCCACCCCCCACGACCTCCGCCCCCACCCCCCTGGGGGGCGGGGGCCCATCCCCCATCCCACGGGGGTTCCGCTGCAACACGCCACGTACGGATAAGACCCCACACCCGGCCCGGATTTCTAGTGGCGCAATTGCGCCACTACCGGTCCACCCTCACCCACAAGGGGAGAGGGGACGCAGAGCATTAGCTATGCGCTTGCTTTAGGTCTTTCACGCCGCCAAGGGCAATCGCGATTCGACGTTGCGCGCGAACATGCTGGCGCCGATCGGCAAAATCTTGTCGTCCAGCACGAAGCCGGGATTGTGCACGGGCACCGAGCCGTCATGTCCGAGCCAGAAGTAAGCGCCGGGCACCGCGTGCAGCATGTCCGCGAAATCCTCGCTGCCCATTTTCGGTCGGGACTTGGTGAACACCTTGGCGGGATCGACGATGGTCCGCGCGACCTCGGCGACGGCAGCGGATTGCTCTTCCTGATTGACGAGAACGCTGAAGATGTCGCGAATATCGACGTTGATCTCGCAATCGAAGGCAGTCGCCATGCCGGCGCCCAGCGCGCGCATCCGTTCGCGGATCAGTTTGCGCACGCCGTCATCGAACGCACGCACGGTGCCGCAAAGCTTGGCTTCGTTCGGAATGACGTTATAGGCCGAGCCCGCATGAATCTGCGTGATCGACAGCACGGCGGATTTCAGCGGATCGACGTTGCGGCTGACGATCGTCTGCATCGCCTGTCCGAGCGCCATTGCGATGACGACCGGGTCTTTTGCGCGTTCCGGCATCGCGCCGTGTGCGCCGTAGCCGGTGATGGTGATGTCAAAGAAATCCGCGCCGGCCATGCCGGGGCCGGGGAAGATCGCGATCTCGCCGTGGTTCAGGTCAGGTGCGTTGTGCAGGCCGTAAATCTCGTCGCACGGAAACTTCGCGAACAAACCGTCCTTGATCATCGCGCGCGCGCCGCCAAGTCCTTCTTCGGCGGGCTGGAAGATGAAATGCACGGTGCCATCGAAATTGCGCGTTTCCGCGAGATAGCGCGCGGTGCCCAACAGCATCGTGGTGTGGCCGTCATGGCCGCAGCCGTGGAAGCGGCCAGGAATCGTCGAGCGCCATTTCAGATTGGTGTTCTCTTCCATCGGCAGCGCGTCCATGTCGGCGCGCAGTCCAATGCGCTTGCCGCCAGAGCCTTTGCCCTTGAGCACGCCGACGACGCCGGTGCCGCCGAGGCCGCGATGCACTTCGACACCCCACGATGCCAGCTTCTCGGCAACGATGCCTGAGGTGCGGACTTCTTCGAAACCGATCTCAGGATGCGCGTGCAAATCCTGACGGATCGCGGTGAGGTCGTTGGCGAAGCCTTCGATGATGTCGAGGGTGGGCATGCGATGTGTCCTTTTCGGTTAGTTGTTGTCGCCCTTATAGAACGTCGTGGATGACGGGTCGATTAGTCTCGGATTTCGCCGCACTGCATTCAGGCTAAGGCGGCGTAAATGATGCACCGTTCGGTTTGATGCGGATGCCGGGCCGCAGGCGAGTCCACGGCAAAGCTGCGGTATCGGCCGGCATCGCGCCCGGTGCCGCACAAATGATGATCCGTTCGGCAATTGGCTCGAAGTCGGCTCGGAAATGGACCGAGCTTTTGTTGACGAGAATGGCCTGCTCGGTCGGCTCGATGCCGACGAAGCGATACATCGCCTGATCCGCAAGTTGCGCCTTGCGCGAGGCGACGACGATCCGGACGCCGCCGATCCTTAGAGAGGCCGAGGGGCCCATCGTCATATGGCGATGTCCGTAATAGGGGCCGGGCGCGATGAAGTCGCCATCGGATAATCGTTCGACGATGAAATCATTTTCATAAGGCGCGTCGCCCGGAATGCCGGATTTGCCGCCGAGCGACAGCCGGACGGTCGCGCCGACGCCGGCCTCATGCGCCGCGGATGCGGATGCCGGATCGCAGATGACCCCGATCGCGGCACGCTGCGCATCGTTGCGCACCAGCGCGCGCAGCATGCCGGTGGTGTCGCTGTCGCCGCCCGCGCCGGGATTGTCCTGCGTGTCGGCGATGACGACCGGCTTCGTTGCGGTCGTCGAAACGTTCATTGCGTGTTGGACGCCTTCGTCGGGCGTGTAGATATTGCCGTCGAAATCGCTCTCATGACTTTCGATGATCGCGACCAGCTTGTCTGCGGCTTGGTCGGCGTCGGCCTGCGTCGCGCCGTAAGCGAACACGCTCGGCCCGCAATCCGGAAAATCGGCGGCCGGAAAACCCGGCGCGAACGATAGCGTCGGCACGCTGTCGCTTTCGAGCGCCGCGAGCTTGTCGTAGATGCCTTTGGTCGGCTGGTCGTTCGTGCATTGCCACGAGATCGGGATCAAAAACGGCAATTGCCGGAACGATTTCGCGAATTTGGTTTTGGTCTTCAGCATCAGCGCGAGATGCCTGGCACATGCGCGGCCGGTATCGGCCATGTCGATATGCGGATAGGTGCGGTACGCGATCATCGCGTCGGCAAGAACGATGCTTGCTTGCGTGATGTTGCCGTGCAGATCGAGGCTGACGACCAGCGGGATGTCGTTGCCGATCAGCTTGCGCACGCGCGCGAGGATTTCGCCTTCGCCGTCGTCGATATGCTCGGCGACCATCGCGCCGTGCAGGTCGAGATAGACGGCATCGATACCGCCGGCCTTCGCGGCCGCGAGGCCAGCAAGAAGTTTGTCCGAGACGCGCTCATAGGCATCCGCCGTCACATGCGCCGAAGGCGAGGCCGCGCACCAGATCGTCGGGACCAACTCCCAGCCATAGCTCTCGGCTTCCTCGACGAAACCAGCCGCGCCGACATTGATGCCGCGCATCACTTTCAGAAGCTCTGCGCCTTCGCACATGGCCGGCCACCCGCCACCCTGCTGGAAAGCTGTGTAATCGGCCTTGGTCGGCGCGAAGGTGTTGGTCTCGTGCAGGAAGCCGCCGATGGCGATGCGGGTCATGAAAGGGTCTCTAGTTGCTCTGGAGTTTTGTCATTCTGGGATGTGCCAATTCCGCGGGTGCGATAGCCGGCGCGGAATGGCGCAGGCCCGGAATCTATACTCCCTTCATGGTTATGGAGCCCGGGCTCGCTTGTCCTGTTCGTCATCGACGAAGCTGTCGATGATTGCACGATCCAAGCGCCTCGGAATCACGAGAGACGTTGTTTGTTATATCGTCGCAACGTCCGCCATCAGCTCCGGTGCCACAGGGCGGAAGTTGGCGAAATCCCATCCTCGTCCGGGCGCCGCGTCAAGCAGTTGCTTAGTATAGGCCTGTTGCGGATTTGTGAGGACGTCCGCCGCCGGACCCTGTTCGACGATGCGGCCCTGCTGCATCACCGCAACATCGTCGCAGATTTGTGCCGCGACCCGCAGATCGTGAGTGATGAACAGCAGGGCGATTCCGAGCCGCTGCTGGATGCTGTCGAGCAATTCCAGCACCTGCGCCTGCACCGATACGTCGAGCGCGGAGACTGCTTCGTCTGCCACGAGAACGTCCGGATCGAGCGCGAGCGCGCGAGCGATCGCGATGCGTTGACGCTGGCCGCCGGAAAATTGATGAGGATAGCGATCGACCGCATCGGCCGGGAGATCGACAAGTTCGAGCAGCTCGCGTGCCTTCGCCATCGCCTCCTTGTGCGGCATGCCGTAATTGATCGGCCCTTCAGCGATACTTTCGCCGACGGTGATGCGCGGATTGAGCGAACGATACGGATCCTGAAAGATGATCTGGATATTTTTGCGATGCGGCTGCAAGGCCTTGCGCGACAGCGACGAGATCTCGCGGCCCACCAATCGGATGCCGCCCGAGGTCGGATCGATCAGCCGCACGATACAGCGCGCGACGGTCGATTTGCCGGAGCCGCTTTCACCAACGATGCCGAGCGTGCGGCCCTTGCGCAGCGTCAACGTCACATTCTGGGCGGCAGCAACTTCACGGGTTTTGCCGAAGAATGAACGCTCGCGATAGATCTTGCCGAGGTCGTTGGCTTCCAGCACCACCGGGATTGTGCCAACCTCCGCACGAGTGGCGCGTGGTACGAGGCTCGGCACGGCCGACAGCAGATTGCGCGTGTAGTCCATCGTCGGCCTGCGCAAGATGGTGTCGAGCGATCCGGCTTCAACCAGACGACCGCGCCGCATGACCGCGACCCGGTCCGCGATATCGGCGACGACGCCCATGTCGTGGGTGATGAACAGAACGGCTGTGCCATGATCCTTTTGCAGATCGCGGATCAGCGTGAGGATTTGCTTCTGCGTCGTGACATCGAGTGCGGTGGTCGGCTCGTCGGCGATCAACAGCTTGGGTTCGAGCACCAGCGCCATCGCGATCATGATGCGCTGGCGCTGGCCGCCCGAGAGGCGGTGCGGATAGGAAGAGTAGATGCGTTCCACGTCCGGCAGGCGGACCTGCTCCATCATTTCGAGGATGCGCTTGCGCCGCGCTTTCGCATCCATGTCCGTGTGGACGCGCAACACTTCGTCGATCTGCTTCCCAACCGGCACGACGGGGTTGAGCGCCGTCATCGGTTCCTGAAAGATCATCGCCAT
The DNA here is from genome assembly GCA_031359885.1 of Tardiphaga sp. Lineage (GTDB taxonomy): Bacteria > Pseudomonadota > Alphaproteobacteria > Rhizobiales > Xanthobacteraceae > Tardiphaga. The sequence continues at coordinate 4,573 of JANMAN010000268.1, forward strand.
GGTGGTGGCGCGCAATTCCCGCAAACGCCTGTCGCTGCAATCCAACACATTCTCGCCGACCAACTTGATGCTGCCGGATGTCGCCTTCAGCGCGCCCTTTTGCAGAAGTCCCATCACCGCGAGCGAGGTCACGGATTTACCGGAGCCGCTTTCGCCGACGACGCAGAGTGTTTCGCCTTCGCGGACCTGCAACGAGATGCCGTCGATGATGCGGTCCCCGTCGCCGTCCTTGCCGAGGCCGACGACGAGATTCTCGATGTCGAGCACAACTGCGCCGGTGTTGGCGGCTTTCGCCATATGCGCAGCTTGGGCTCTGTCTTGATCGTCGCGTTGCGTGTTCAAGGTCTCGCTCACTTGCTGCTCTCCCGCTGTTTCATGCGCGGATCGAGCGCATCGCGCGCGGCGTCGCCGATCAGATTGACGGAGAGAATGGCGATCGACAGCAGCAGTCCTGGCCAGAAGATCAGTGACGGCTTGATCTGAAAGTAGCTGCGCCCCTCTGCCATGATGTTGCCCCAGGTCGGCGTTTCCGGGCTGATGCCTGCGCCGAGAAACGACAGGATTGCTTCGGTCAGAATCGCCGATGCGCAGATATATGTGCTCTGCACGATCAGAGGCGCGATGGTGTTCGGCATCAGATGCCGCCACATGATTTTAGGCAGGCACGATCCGACCGAAATCGCGGCTTCGACGTAAGGTTCTTCCCGTGCGGACAAAACGACAGAGCGGACAAGGCGGGCGACTCGCGGCACCTCGGGGATGGTGATTGCGATCAGCACCGTCGTGAGGCTCGCGCCTGAAAGCGAGACCACGGCGATGGCGAGCAGGATGCTCGGGATGGCCATCAGGCCATCCATGATGCGCATGAGGATCGCATCGACCCATTTGAAGAAACCGGAGACGAGGCCGATGATGAGGCCGATCGAAATGCTGACGACGGCTGCGCCGAGGCCGATGAGCAACGAGATGCGACCTCCGTAAAGGATGCGAGAGAGAAGATCGCGGCCATAGGCGTCGGTGCCGATCAAAAATTCCGCGCTCGGCGGCTTGAGGCGTTGCGCCGGTGCCAGGAGCATAGGGTCGTGCGGCGCGATCAGCGGCGCCAAGATCGCCGACAACACCACGAGCGTGAGGCAAATCGTTGCGCCAGCGATGATCGGCGTTGCGGTGAGGAAGCCAAGCCCGAGGCCGCGTCGCGTGGGGCCGGTGAGGGCAACGTCCGGTACGGTTTCTATCGCCATCAGTATCGGATCCTTGGATCGAGTAGGGTGTAGGCGAGGTCGATCAGCAGGTTGACGGTGACGTACACGCCCGATGTGAGCAAGATCATCGCCTGGATCACGGGATAATCGCGCGCCAGAACCGCATCGACAGTCAGGCGGCCGATTCCCGGAAGGTTGAACACGCTCTCGGTGACGACCACGCCTGAGATCAAAAGCGCGAACCCCGTTCCGATGACGGTGATGACTGGGACTGCCGCGTTGCGCAGCGCATGACGCAGTAGGACGCCGCGCTCGGCGATTCCCTTGGCGCGCGCCGTTCGGACGTAATCCTCGCCCAACACGTCGAGCATCGCCGCACGCGTCATGCGCGCAATCAATGCAATGTAGATAAACGACAACGTCAGCGTCGGCAGGATCAGGCGTTCGAAGTAGGGCCCGAAACCATTATAGATGCTGCGGTAGCCTTGCACGGGCAACCAGCGCAGATCGAGCGCGAAGACCTTGATGAGCATATAGCCGATCACGAAGACCGGCACGGAGAAGCCGACCACGGACAGTCCCATCACAAAACGATCGATCCAGGTGCCGTGCTTCCATGCCGCGATGACGCCAAGCGGCACCGCGACGAGAATGGCGAGAATGATGGTTGCGATCGCGATGCTGATTGTCGGCTCGACGCGGCTTGCGATCATCTTGATCACGGGCGTTTGCGAAATCAGCGACACGCCGAGATCGCCTTGCAGCAGTTTTCCGATCCATGTGATGAATTGCGTGTAGAGCGGTTCGTTCAGACCGAGCGACGTGCGGATGCGTTCGAGTTGTTCCGGCGTCGCGTTGTCACCGGCAAGGATCGCCGCGGGATCGCCCGGTGTCAGCCGCAGCAGCAGGAACACAAACAGAGCCACCACCCCCATAACGGGGATGGCGGCAAGGATGCGGCGGATCAAATAGCCGAGCATGGCAATCCCTTCTCTCGTCGGGTGAGCGCTCGCGAGCGATCGTTCATATGCTTACGCCTCCACACCGACTTTACGTTTCACGCCAACATCGTGCATTCCGACATCATTTGCTGGAGCGGCGCTCGGCGCAAGCGGGATCTCGCGCGGCAGTTTCGCTGCATCGACAAGATCGGCGACCATCTGCGCCGTCGCGGCCGACAGCGTCCAGCCGAGATGCCCGTGGCCGGTGTTGTAGAAAACGCCGGGCCGTTTCCCTGCGCGCACGCAAGGCATCATGTCCGGCATCATCGGCCGCAATCCGCTCCACGGCACGGAATCAGACGTCTCGATGCCCTCGAAATTTCTGCGTGTCCAGTCGAGCAGCGGCCGAATGCGGTCGGCGCGAATGTCGCGGTTGAAGCCGTTGAATTCGGCGGTGCCGGCGACGCGAAAACGATCCGCACCGAGACGGCTGGTGACGATCTTCGCGGCTTCATCGAGCAGGCTCACATTCGGCGCGGATTGCTGGCTCGCGGCATCTTTTAGATGCACGGTGATTGAATACCCCTTCACCGGATAGATGTTGACGTTGTCGCCGAGCATAGCCGCGATGCTGCGGCTTGCGGTGCCCGCGCAAATAATCACCGCGTCGAAACGTTCGGACTGCTCGGTGCCGCGCAACGGTTTCTCATGCGAGTCGCTCGAGCCGGTGAACCATTCGACAACGTTGCGACCATCGACGGTTTTGATCGCGGAGACATTCGCATCATGGATGAACCGCGCGCTACGCCGCTGGCATGACGCAGCAAGCCCGCGGGTGAATTTGTGGATGTCGCCTGTCGAATCCAAGGGCGTAAAGAAGCCGCCATAATAACTGCCGCGCAGGGCTGGTTCGATATCGCGGATTTCTTTCGGAGTTACGGGGGCACGTTCGAGTCCGCCTTCCTTCAGCAGCGCGTTGACGGCGGTGCCTGCGTCAAAACTTTTCTTGTCGTGATAGATGTGGAGAATCCCACGCCGTTCGAGATCAAAATCGATGTGTTCGCGCTCGGCGATATCGAACAGTTGCTTGCGCGCAGCGATTGCAAGTCGCGTCGTCGCGATTGTGTTGGCGCGATAGTTCGGGATGTTGCGGACGAAACCCGCCATCCAAGAATATTTGTGCCAGCTCGGCGAAGGGTTCATCAGCAGCGGCGCGTTGCGATTTAGCATCCAGCGGAGGCCTTTGAAGACCGTCGCCGTCGAATTCCAGACTTCGGCGTTGCTGGCCGAGAGCTGGCCGCCATTCGCGAAAGAGGTCTCCATCGCCGGATAGCGATGCTTGTCGAATACGGTCACGCTGTAGCCGCGCGAGAGCAGGGCGTCAGCGGTCGTTACGCCGGTGATGCCGGCGCCGATGATAGCGATATGTATCATGAGAAGACTGTCTCCGTGCGAGTGAGAGTCGCTCAAGCCTCCGCCTTAAACGGAATTGAGCGCCCCCTCTGTCACGGTACCTGAGAGTTTAATTCACCACGCCGCCGCGCAGATACGCGGCCGTGTGGTGAAAATCCCCTTCGGTGGACGCAGTTATTCGCTGCGCCTCTCTCCAGAGTGTTCTGACGTTGCGGTCCATTTGCCTGAGAGTTTCCGGGGCGGTTGCTCCGTCGGCGTCGGGCTCAAAACGCTTTGACGCGTCATCTCCCGATCTCTCCCACATCGTCGTATCGAACGTCCTTTTGATATTTTGGATTGCGCATTGCAACAAGGGCAAAGTTTCAACAAGCACGGCCATCTTTTTGGTCATGCTGCATCGTGTGAAGCAGCACGCGCAGTTTCGCCACAAAGGCAGTCATTGCGAGAAGCGGCTATCCTTTCTCCAGGATGGCCGCGACGAAGCAATCCAGTCTTGCTTAATTTGAGAGAGACCGGATTGCTTCGCAGTGTTCGATCTCGGCGAAGTCGTCGACGTCGGTCAGGCTTACATGACGAGCTCAATCCAGCGTTGCGAGAAGGCCCGCCATCAGCCGACCGCGCTCGACGAGACTTTCGATCTCGATGTGTTCGTTGAGCGTGTGTGCATCGGCGCCGCGCACACCGAGGCCATCGAGCGTCGGGATGCCCATCGCGCCGGTGAAGTTACCATCGGAGCCACCGCCTGCGCTTCCATGCGTCAAATCGATGCCGAGCATCTTGGCAATGCCTTTCGCTTTTTCGAACAACGCAAGTGTGCCCGCGTCCGGCTCCCATACCGGACGCGTAACGCCGCGCGTTACCTTGAACGTCACGCCGTCGGATGTGCCGGACAGAGCCAGCATGCGCTCGACGCCGCGATCGAGATCATCCTGACGTTTCGCCATGCTCAAGGCTTCGCCCGAACATGTGGTCGCAACGCAGTTCACCCAATGGCCGCCATGCACGATACCGACGCTGAAGGTGCAATCGTCGCCGGTCATCGCATCGATGGCGATGATCTGCTTAGCCATCTCGCGAATGGCGGAGCGCCCCGACGACAAGGTCGCGCCGGCATGGCTAGGCTTGCCGATCGCTTCCAGATTGAAACGAGCAATCGCGTAGCGTCCCGTGACGACGCCGTTGTTCGGGCGTCCAGGCTCCGGAACAAGGACGTATTTGTTGCGCGCGGCTTCGGCTTCGATGATGTCGCGCGTTGATGGCGTCCCGACCTCTTCATCGGGTGTGAAAAGCACCGTGATCGGCAGCGGTGTCGCGATCGATGCCCGCGCCAACTGACGGATCGCTTCGAGCGACAGATAATTGCCGCCCTTCATGTCGAAAATTCCTGGCCCGAAGCATTTGGCACCGTCGCGTTTCCAAGGCAGCTTCTGCAACGTGCCGACTGGATGCACCGTGTCGAGATGTCCGGCGATCAGAATTCCAGGCTCGCCGAATTTCGGGTGCGGAAAACGCGCGCGAATGCAACCGCCGAATCCTTGACGTCCCGCGATGCGCTCGATCGTCGCACCCATGATGGCCATGTCGCGCGCGGCGAGATCGAGCATCGCGTTGACGGCCGTTGTGTCCCACGTTGGACTTTCCTGCTCCACCCAGGCTTTAAGGCCTTGCAGCATGGCTTCGGTATCGAACGGCAGATCGGCGGGATTCATCGTGCACTCTTTGTTGATATGAGAAGGAAACTCAGCGTGCAGCATCATGCAAAGCGTTGCTCAACAAGCAAGCCGCATTCATGCAACGTCGTCGCGCGAGGCGATCGTATCGCAGCGCGATAGCCGATTGACGCGCTGCGAGCTTGGTGCAAGTCTTTCGATGCGTTCAATCAGTTGCCACGCAATGATGGTGCGTTCGCCTCGGCGCGTTCGCTCAAAAATCATTCGCGATGCATAATCGATAACCGGCCTATGGCCAGTTTGAAGCCAGGAGACAATTCGCATGTCTGACAAATTGTATTGGCGTCGTTCGACCGCGATGTCGAAAGGCGCGCTGCGCGGGGCACTTGTTGCTACGATGCTCGCGCTACCGTCGGTTGTCGAAGCCAAGACGCTGACGGCCGTGATGCATTCGGATCTGCGCGTGATCGATCCGGGATTGACGACGGCGTACATCACCCGCGACCACGGCTACATGGTCTATGACGTGTTGCTGGCGATCGATAAGGACTTCAAAGTCCAACCGCAGATGGCGGACTACAAAGTGTCCGACGACAAGCTGAGCTACACCTTCACGCTGCGCGACGGATTGAAATGGCACGATGGCCAACCGGTAACGGCGGATGACTGCATCGCGTCGTTGAAGCGCTGGGGCCGCAATGACGGCATGGGCCAGAAGCTGATGGATTTTGTCGCGTCGATGGATGCGACGGACGACAAGACATTTACGCTGAAATTGAAAGAGCCCTACGGTCTCGTGCTGGAGTCGATTTCCAAACCATCGTCGCTGGTGCCGTTCATGATGCCGAAGCGGATGGCGGAGACCCCGGCGGGCAAGGCGATCACCGAGCAGATCGGATCGGGTCCGTTCAAATTCGTGCAGGCCGAATTCCAGCCCGGCGTGAAAGCGGTCTACATCAAAAATACCGATTATGTGCCGCGTAAGGAGCCGGCAAGCTGGACCGCCGGCGGCAAGGTGGTGAAGGTCGATCGCGTCGAATGGATCACGATGCCCGACGCGCAAACGCAGGTGAACGCGATCCAGTCCGGCGACATCGACTTTATCGAAAACCCGTCCTTCGATCTTTTGCCGATTTTGAAAGCGGACAAGACCTTGGAGGTGAGCACGCTCAACACGCTCGGTTTTCAGACGTTAGGCCGGATGAACTTCCTGTTTCCCCCGTTCGACAACGTTAAGGTTCGCCGCGCAGCTTTTCTCGCCATGAGTCAGAAGCCTGTGCTTGATGCTCTTGTCGGCAATCCTGAATATTACAAAATTTGCGGTGCGGTATTCGGCTGCGACACGCCGCTTGCCTCAGACGTCGGATCGGAAACATTGACGAAAGGCAGCGGCATGGCCGAGGCGAAGAAGGCGCTTGCCGAATCCGGTTATGACGGCACACCCGTCGTTGTCATGGCGCCGACTGATGTCGTAACGCTGAAAGCTCAACCGATCGTCGCGGCGCAATTGTTGCGCGATGCCGGCTTCAAGGTCGAGGTGCAAGCGACCGACTGGCAGACCGTCGTCACGCGACGCGCATCTCAAAAGCCGATCAAAGAGGGCGGATGGAACATGTTCTTCACCAACTGGACTGGTGCGGACATTCTGAACCCGATTGCGAATGTCTCGATTTCGGGCAAGGGAACGAAGGGCGGCTGGTTCGGCTGGTTCGACGATCCGAAGATGGAAGAGTTACGCGACAAGTTCGCCCGCGCCTCTACGGATGACGAAAAGAAAAAGATCGCGGCCGATATTCAAACACTTGCCTATGAGCAGGTCGCTTATATCCCGCTGGGCCAATACGTTGCTCCTCAAGTCTGGCGGAAGTCCATAACTGGCATTCTGCCTGGTCCGGCGATTCCCGTATTCTGGAACGTCGAAAAGAAAGATTGACACCTCAGTTTCCGAGCTCAACAGAAGCCGCCGGGGCCTTAATGCTCCGGCGGCTTTTGATTGAGCATCCGCCTTTAAGAGTGTATCTTTGGACAGTGTGTTTGCCATGAGACAGATCGTTATGTCGGCCTCACTCGACAAGATCAACGTCGCCGATTTCGAGCCGCTGCTGAGCGAGACATTCAAGCTCGCGACGCCGGAAACGATGCTGGACGTAACCCTCGCCGATATCAGCCGGGTAGGTCAGGCCAGGCGCGACGGCGGCGGCTTCTCGTTGACCTTCGTCGCGGCGCACTCATGCTTCCGACTGCCGCAGGGAATCTACATGCTTGCTCACGACGCCGTGGGAACGCTGGATATATTTCTGGTGCCATCGGTCTGGTCGGAGATGGTTTCGGTTACGAGGCCGTCTTCACTGAAACGACACAGCGCTTAGCTCGTGCTCTGATTTGCAACGCAGGTCAGTTTGCCCGATGTCCAGCGCATCAGTTCGTAAATGCCTTCGTCTTCGACGACGACAAAGCCGAGCCGCCGGTACAATTGCCGCGCGGGATTGACTGTCTCGACGTGGATCGACACGGCCTTGTTGCAGTGCGCCGCTTCGTCGAGCACATCGGCGAGCATTGCGCTGCCGAGACCTTTACCGCGCTGCTCCGGCATGAAAGCGATGTCTATGATGTGGCAATCGCTCGCGCCGCGATCGATGTAAAGTCGGCCGATATCTTCACCGCTGCGCATTGTCACGAGCCAGTCGGCTTTTGGATAAGCGTGCCGGTAATGCGCGTGCTGGGCGTCGAACTGCATCCGGACAAACGCGGCCTTCTCGGCGTCCGACCATGGGAGGGCGGCCAGCTCCTCCGCACGGGCCGCGGCGTAGAGCCGAGCCATGAACGGCATATCGTCGTCCGTCATCGCACGGAACGACAAGCCCGCGCGTATCGCGCGCGACCAGCCAGACGAAAGACGATCCTCTGACATACAGAGTTCGATCAGCTGCGTTGAGGATAGATACCCTGCAATGCGATGATGAACGTCATCGCGAGATAAGGTTGCAGATTATTATGCGGTAGCGAACCGCCGGTTTGGGCCAAAGCCTGCGCATTCATCTGCACGAGATTTTGCGACGTGTTGTTCTGGTACAACGTGCCGCCGACCGATTTTCCCAGAACGACTTGGTTGGTCAACGTGCCCTGCGTGCCGTTTTGAGTCGATGCCGCGAACCGGTGATTGTGTGCCGGCATTTCGGTCGTGAGCAAAGCCACGCTCGTCTCACCCGCGACTTCGCCGAGGAGCCGCTGCGACAGGCCGGCGCCTTGCCCTTGCCCGATCGGTGCGGAGCCCGCCATGTTCGGCAACGCGAAGGTCGATTTGCCGTCACCGCCGTAATAGGTCCCGAGCAACGAGAACAGAGCCGTGTTTTGTGACATCGGCAGCAATTGACCGTCGCAGGTGGCCCAGCCCTTCGGCGCGAATGTGCCGGCAAAAATACGGATCTCTGCTAAAAACGGATCGGCCATTGGTGACCTCTAATTTTGATTGGGAAATATGCCGAACAGCGAGATGATGTAATTGACGCAAAGAAACGGCACCATGTTGTCGTGGGGCTGGCTTCCGCCCACTGGTCCGATCGCTCCCGCGGCCATCAATTCATCCGGTCCGGCGCCGACGTAGGGTTGCAGGATGCTGGAGGTGGCAACGATGTTGCCGGTCGGTGTGGGATTGGTTGCGATAGCCGACGACCCGATCAAGGTATGCGAATGGTTCGGCAACTGACCGACGTTCAAGGTCACTGACTCGACGCCGTTCTGTTCGCCCAGCGTGTAAATCTGGGAGATGTCGGGCCCTTGGCCGGCATGAACCGGAATGCGGCTTGCGAGATTCGGTAAGTTGAA
>JANMAN010000276.1:0-1711 GCA_031359885.1 Tardiphaga sp.
CATCCGCATGGCGCTCGCAGAGGGCGAGGTCGAGGCGGCCACCGAGATGCTTGGCGGGCCCTGGTTCGTTTCGGGCGAGGTAATTCATGGCGAGAAGCGCGGTCGCGAGATGGGGTATCCCACCGCCAACATGCGGCTCGATCCGGATTGCGGGCTCAAGCACGGCATCTACGCGGTGCGGGTGGGCAAAGGAGTGGGCAAGGGCGCCCAGCGCTACGACGGTGTCGCGAGTTTCGGCCGCCGCCCGACCTTCGACAACGGCGCGCCGCTGCTTGAGACGTTCCTGTTCGACTTCAAGGGCGACCTCTACGGCGAGAGGCTCGACATCGCGTTCATCGGCTTTATCCGCGAGGAACTCAAGTTCGACGGTCTGGAGGCGCTGATCGCGCAGATGAACGACGACAGCGCCCGCGCCCGCGCGATTCTGGCGGCCGCGCCGAACGCGTTTCCGAAGCTGGGGGCTTTGCCGTGAGGACCGAAAAGGAAAAGATGCTCGCCGGCGAGCTGTACAAACCCGGCCTCGATCCTCAGCTCAAGGCCGACGAGGCCGCCGCCAAGGCTTGGATGGCGCATTACAACACAATGATGGATAGCCCGGCGAGCGCGCGTCACAAGCTGCTCGCAACGCAGTTCAAGCATGTCGGCAAGGACGCCGTGGTGCGGCCGCCGTTTTTCTGCGATTTCGGCTACAATATCTCGCTCGGCGACGGCGTATTTCTCAACTTCAACTGCGTTATTCTCGACATCGTCGCGGTCACGATCGGCGACCGCACGCAAATTGGTCCGGGCGTGCAGATTTACGCCGCCGACCATCCGCGCGACGCGGAAAGCCGCCGCGCGATGCTGGAATTCGGCCGCCCGGTCACAATCGGGTCCGACGTGTGGATCGGAGGCGGCGCGATCATCGTGCCCGGCGTCACCATCGGCGACGGCGCAGTGATCGGAGCCGGCAGCGTGGTCACGCGCGACGTTCCGGCCGGGGCGACCGCGGTCGGCAACCCGGCGCGGGTGCGTGGTTAAGGGCTGCCTATCAGGCGGGGATCGAGGGCCGTTTCGATTATTTCCGCGATCATTACTTGGCGGGAATCCGGGTGGTTCGGATTAAGGCAATAATTTTTACCGTGCGGCACAATGACGGATGGGACCTGCAAGAGCGCCGATGAGCCGCGATCCAACCAGTCGTCCCCGATCTTGCGCGTCAGAGTCAGCTGATCCTGCCAACCCGATGGTAGTGGATCAACGCTTTCTACTCGTGTCGCTTCATTCACAGCAATTTTGAGTAGGCGGTAAGTGTTCGGGATCAGATCGCGATCGACGTGAACGAGCATTTCCAGAATACACCTCGCTGGATGGTCGGCGAGATAGACGATCGCCTTGCCACGGAAGTGCCAGCGGCCGGCAGCCTGTAATCCGCCCATGCCCCTTAGATCGGCGTGATTGGAAATGCGCCAGAGGTCCATTTAAGACTTCAGGCAAAGATGCCGTTATCGATCTGCTCGAGGGTTTCCCGAACGACGGCCGCTCCAAGCTCGTCCTTTAGAAGATCACTCGGAATTTGGCCGGACATGGAAGGGTTTGACCGAAGCAACCAAGCGGCTGCCTTCGTCTCGCTGCCGAAAACACGGACCGCTAACGCCTGAATTTGCCCATTTTCCGCAGAGCCGAACGCATCCGTCTCATGCGCGAGGTCTTTTACTTCACCTCGGCGACG
>JANMAN010000523.1:0-5142 GCA_031359885.1 Tardiphaga sp.
GGCGCGCATTCGACGCCTGCGACCTGCTGGAAATAAGTGAATTGCGACACTTCCATGCCGTCGCACCAGCACTCCCAGCCGAGCCCCCACGCGCCGAGCGTCGGGCTTTCCCAATCGTCCTCGACGAAACGGATGTCGTGCAGCTTCGCTTCCACGCCGATCGCGGCCATCGATTGCAGATAGTGGTCCTGCAGGTCAGGCGGCGACGGCTTCAGGATCACCTGGAACTGGTAATAGTGCTGAAGCCGGTTCGGATTCTCGCCATAGCGACCGTCTTTCGGGCGACGCGACGGCTGCACATAGGCCGCATTCCAGGGTCGCGGGCCGAGCGCGCGCAGCGTCGTCGCGGGGTGGAACGTACCCGCCCCCACTTCCATGTCGTAGGGCTGCAGGATGACGCAGCCATGATCGGCCCAAAAGCGTTGCAGCGTCAGGATCAAGCCCTGAAACGATCGCTCCGGGCGCATGTGCGAAGGCATTGAGTCCATGATCGTTTTAACGATTCGGTGAGGATGTCGGGACGGATCGGGCGCGCGCGGACCGTATCGGCAGGGTTTCGGGGAATCAAGGCAAGCCCGAAAGAAACCAATACCGCCGTCGCGCGTCGTTTCCGCGACCGAAGGCCCGACAAAGGCCCCACTTATCGTCCGGCGCTCAACCGCCGGACCCAACGAAGGAGGCCTTATGCTTCTGCCTTATATTCTGGTGATTTCGTGCAGTTTGATCGCTGCGAGCCCCTTGCTGCTGGCGCAGCGCGAACAGATCCGTCGGGTGCGAACGAGCAAATAATCGTCGGCCGCGAAAATTTTTCGGCACACGCTGGAACGACTTTCGACGCTGAGGATTGTCTATGTGAAGCCGGCACGATCGGCGTCATGACCTCCAAGTCATTTATTACAGCTTGCTCGCCGGCCTATTGAGGATGCCCCCTCTCAGGCCGGCGCAAGTCGTTTTGGGGGTCCCTTTTCCCATGTTGACCAACTGCCGACGACGACCTGCTACCGCCTCGGACGGTAGGCCCCGGTCTCCGGGTCGCGTCGCAGCGTCGGGATATCGCCGGCCGGCTGGCCCTCCGCAACGCGCCGCAGCCGCGCTTCTTCCAGCTCGACATTGATCTTCTTCGCCGTCCGGTACGCCCAGCGTATGACGGCTGCGCTTCCCAGCGCGCCTGCGAGTGCAACCAACGGCGGCATCTGTCGATCCTTGTTCGTCATGTTGGCCCCCGATGCAGTGTCGCGCAACCGCGCCGCTTCGGCAATACGTCGCTAAAACCCATACCGCGCCCAGATGGCGCGGGTTTCCAGCGCCGAGACCAGTTCCTCGGGCAAACTCGAGATGCCCACCGTTCCCGCGCTTTTTCGGCCGAGCAGGCCGGACAGCAATCCGGTCGGCTGCGCGATGACCGGCATCGCGACCTTGTCGCCGAACCGCGCTTTCAGCACCGACCGCAGATCGCCGATTCCGTCCGCCAGGCCCAGTGCGACCGACGTCTCGCCGGCCCAATATTCGCCGGTGAACAATGTGGCCTCGTCGCCCTTGAGCCGGCCGCCACGGCCCTGCTTCACCAGCGCGATAAAGATGGCGTGGATTTCCCGTTGCAGCGATTTCAGGCGCGCGACGTCCTCGGAGTCTTCGGGCAGAAAAGGATCGAGCGACGCTTTGTGTTCGCCTGCCGTATAGAGCCGGCGCTCGACGCCGATTTTCTTGATGAGCTCGTGAAAACCGAAGGTACCGCCGACCACGCCGATCGACCCCAGGATCGACGACGGGTCGCAGAAAATCTCATCGCCCGCGCACGCGATCATGTAACCGCCGGAAGCTGCGACATCTTCGACGAACACCAGAACCGGGAGCTTCTTCTCGGCCGCGAGCTGGCGGATGCGCAGATAAATTTGACGTGATTGCACGGGCGAGCCGCCGGGTGAATTGATCACCAGCGCGACGGCTTTGGCGTTGCGCGTCGCGAAGGCGCGGTCGAGAATTTTCGCAAGGCTGGCCAAGGTCATACCCGGCCGCAGCGGCGTCACCGCGCCGATCACGCCGGACAGCCGCACCACCGGCACGACGACTCCGTCGCGTCGCCATTTCGCGGGCAGCAAGCGCATCAACCCATCGAACCGCGAACGCGTGCCGGTGTGACTCTGTTCACTCATCTTATTTCCTTGCCGTTTACCAAAACTTATCACGCGGGTGTCATTGAACTGAAGCAGCGCCTGTTGCGTTGCAGAGCCAACTTGTCGCGACTGTCACCGTAGCGTGCGGAAGGGTGATCCACCCATGAAAATCTATTTGCTGATGTTGCTGATCGCGTCGCTCCTGATCGCGATCAATTACACGACGGGACCGGCGAAACGTTCCGAAACGCAGCCGCAATAATCATTTCTGCGCGAGCGGCAACGACTGCGCGGTGTTCAACGCGGTCCTCACCTCGTCCGACGCGATCACGAGTCCCGGAAGCAAGCACAAGGGTGCGCGACCGCCCTTGATCCCTCTGATCAAGATACGGATCGCCGGCGTTTCGGTTGCCGGGTAAACCGGCTGAACGATTAGGCTGCCGAAGCCGCGATCAAACGCCGCAAGCACCTCCGCCAGACCGTCCGCGCGCCAGATCATCGTCAGCGCACCGCCCGATTTCAGCACCCTTCGCGACGCATGAACCCAATCCGCGAGCGTCGTCGGCGTCGCTACATGCGCGCTCGCGCGGCCGGCATCGGGCGACGACCGATGTTTGGCCGCATCGTTGAACGGCGGGTTCATCAGCACGACGTCCGCGCTGTCGGGCGCAAGATCTGCTGCCGCGAATGCGTCCGCGCCGGCGGCGACATCCAGCGCGATGGCGCGGGCCGCAGTCGCGTTCGTCTCCGCATTGCCTCGCGCCAGATCGGCGAGGTTTTTGTCGATTTCGACCAGCGTCAGATCGAGGCCCGGCACACGCGTCGCGAGTGCCAGCCCAGCAGCGCCGGTGCCGGCGCCGAATTCCACCACCCGGTCGCCCGGCTTTGCCGCCGTGGACGCTGCCAGCACCATCGCGTCGTGGCCGGCGCGGTGGCCTTTGCGCAATTGCCGCAGCATCAGCCGACCGCCGAGAAAAGAATCGTCGCTGACGTCGCTCGGCAAATCAGCCATCGCCGCGCAATTCATGGCCGAGCCCGGCATCGATCATGACCTGACGGGCCTCGCGGTTGTCGTCCTCATGGACGAGAATCCGACGCGGAATGACCCCGAGCGAGCCCTCGATGATGCTCATATTCTGGTCGAGCACCAGATGGTGGATATTGGCGCCGTCGAGCAGCGCACCGATCGCCGACACCAGCACCACATCGTTGGTCCGCACCAGTTCGCGCAATCCGTCAATCCTTCCTATCGCGGGCGGCGGCCCTTGCCGGGTCCACCCGCAGTTTCTATTGTCGCGAGACCCGGATACACAGGCGCGGGACCAAGTTCCGCAACCGTGAATTCGCCGCAACTTGACGTCAAACCGAGCGTCGCTCGCAACGCTCATCTGGAGACCCCCGCGTGGCGGTGATTGTACCTTTCGAGAGCCCGACAGCGTCGATCGATCAACTGGTCGATCTTGTCGCCGCAGACATGGCGCGCGTCAACGCCACCATCCTGTCGCGCACCGGCTCCGACGTGACCATGATTCCCGAAGTGGCTAACCATCTGATCTCGTCGGGCGGCAAACGGCTGCGGCCGATGCTGACGCTGGCGATGGCGCATCTCGCGGGCTATTCCGGCGACGGCCATATCAAACTTGCCGCGTCCGTCGAGTTCATGCACACCGCGACGCTGCTGCACGACGACGTGGTGGACGAAAGCGAGCTGCGGCGCGGCAAATTGTCGGCGCGGATGCTGTGGGGCAACGAGGCCAGCGTGCTGGTCGGCGATTTCCTGCTGGGGCAAGCCTTCCGCATGATGGTCGAGGTCGGCAGCCTGCGGGCGCTCGACATCCTGTCGTCCGCGGCCGCCACCATCGCCGAAGGCGAGGTGATGCAGCTTGCAGCGGCGAAAAACACCGCGACCACCGAGGACGAATATCTCGCCGTGATCCGCGGCAAGACGGCGGAATTATTCGCCGCCGCCTGCGAGGTCGGGCCTGTGATCGCCAACCGCCCGAAAGCCGAGCAGACCGCCTGCCGTTCGGTCGGCATGAATCTCGGCATCGCATTTCAGTTGGTCGATGACGTGCTCGATTACGGCGGCAAGGCCGCCAAGCTCGGGAAGAATGTCGGCGACGATTTCCGCGAAGGCAAAATCACGCTGCCGGTCGTGCTGGCGTTCCGCCGCGGCAATGATTCCGAGCGCGCGTTCTGGGTCAAGGCACTCGAAAAAGGTGAGATCGCCGACGGCGATCTGGATCACGCGATCGGGCTGATGACCAAGCACCGCGCGCTGGAAGACACCGTCAGCCGCGCGCAGCATTACGGCGCGATGGCGGTCGATGCGCTGGCGCTGTTTCCGTCATCGCCGATGAAGACGGCACTCGAACAGGTCGTTGCGTTCTGTCTGGCGCGGTCGCATTGAGCCAGTTTGGCAACCAAGCAAAATTCTGACAATCGTGCTTGCGCCTCGATCATAGACGTTGTGGTTGCGGTGATAAATTTGTGAACCGATTCTCGTTGCACGACACAAACCAAAATGTTTCTACTATTTTGCGAGTGAGCAGTGCGAAACTGCAAGTGACGTTCGCTCCATAGGAACGTTATGGTTTTTGGTAAAACGACGATCGTCAACGGCCTGTCGGCAATCCATGGATTCACGAGCTATCTAGAAATCTGCACGCCAACGACCGGCAACGAATTCTCCAAAATCGGTTCCGATTTTTTGAAATCGAAGCATCGGTTGATGTACGGCGTGGCTGCTGACTTCGACGATGGGTCACCCATAGATTTTCGCTATGATGGCTTCGACATCGAAAGCAAGCATGCAGGGTTGCGCGATCACTACGACATAATCTTGGTCGATCCCTATCATGATTATCGTTCGTCAATTCGGGACATTACCTTCGCTTATGGGCTGTTACGGCACGGCGGCATCATGGTCGTTCACGACTGCTTGCCTCCTTCGAATGGCGACACAATCGCACCCACTTTCGTGTCAGGCGAATGGTGCGGCGTTACGTTTATCGCCTACGTCGATTTT
>JANMAN010000297.1:0-22416 GCA_031359885.1 Tardiphaga sp.
CGTCGCCGAGATGGCCGAACGGCACCGGTCGGCTGCCGGGAATGAGCTTCACGACGGCAGCATCGGCCTCGGCGATGAAAGCAGGCACGGCGGCAACGGGGACTGATACGTCGTGCTTGATCGAACCGCCTTCCGGCTTCTGCGCCGGCGAGATCACCTCACGCAACTTCCAGAATGCAGCACGCTGAGCGCCGTTCGCGGCGATCGTCGCATCGTCGATCACGCTGCCGTCAAGCCCGCGCTCCAGAATCGCCTCCAGCGTCGCGCGTGCGTCGTCGCGCGATGACGACACTTCGAACAGGACGTACCAAGGATGGCGGGTTTCCAGCGGATCGCGGATGTCAGTGCCGTGCCGGACGCAAAAGTCGATGCAGATTTCGGCGAGGAGTTCGAAGCTCGTCAGCGACCCCGCCGCTTCGCTTTGCGCGATCTGCAGGAGCTTCAAGGCATCCGCCGGGGATTTCAGGCCGACGAAAGCCGTCTCGACCGTGCGCGGCTTCGGAAACAGCTTCAGCGTCGCGGCGGTGATAATGCCGAGCGTGCCTTCTGCGCCGATGAACAGATCGCGCAGATCGTAGCCGGTGTTGTCCTTCTTCAGTTTCGACAGCGCGTTGAGAATGCGGCCGTCGGCCAGCACGACTTCGAGGCCGAGCGCCATCTCGCGCGCGACGCCGTAAGCCAATGCGGCCGTGCCGCCGGCATTGGTCGACAGATTGCCGCCGATCGTGCAACTCCCTTCGGCACCGAGCGACAGCGGAAACAGCCGATCGACCTCGGAGGCGCGCTGCTGCGCCGTTTGCAGAATGAGACCGGCCTCGACGGTCATCGTGTTGGACTGCGTGTCGATCTCGCGCACCTTGTCCATGCGGCGCAGCGAGATCACGACCTCGCCGTTATGCGGCGTCTGTCCGCCGACCAAGCCGGTGTTGCCGCCTTGCGGGACAAGCGCAATGTTGTGAGCCGACGCGAGTTTGCAGATCGCGGAAACCTCGGCCGTCGAACCGGGGCGCAGCACGAGCGGCGAGCGGCCCATGAACAGATTGCGTTCTTCGGTGACGTATTGCGCAATGTCATCCGCGTGGGTCAGCGCGTATTTGTCGCCGACGATCGCGGTGAATTGCGCGATCAGATCTGATGACAGGCGAGGCGCAGGCGTCGTGGGGACTATATTCATGGCGTTTCTCGAAGATTTTTATTATGCCGCCGCGCGGCGCAGGCGGTCGTTAATGGCTTCGCCGAGACCGTGCGACGGAATCGGCATGACGGCAATCGTCTCCGCGCCGTCCGCATCGAGTTGGCGAAGATGACCGAACAGGTTGGCGGCCGCCTCGACGAGATCGCCCGACGCCGAAAGGTTCAACATGGCGCGCGGTCGTTCCGCAAGCGACGGTCCGAATGCCAGCAGCACCTCACCCGCGTTCAGCGACGTTGCATCCAGCCGGACGCGCGCGCGCGGCGCATAATGCGAGGCCAGCATGCCGGGCGCCAGCGGTCTGGCGTCGTTGTCCGTAGCCGTTGCGAGCGCGCGGGCGAGTATGCGCTCGATCGCCTCGCGCGCCATGCCACCCGGACGCAGCAGCGTCGGTTCGCCGAGACACGCAACAATGGTCGATTCGACGCCGACATCGACGCCGCCGCCGTCCACGATCAAGTCGATGCGCCCGTCGAGATCGTGCAGGACGTGAGCTGCCGTGGTCGGCGAGACATGCCCGGAGCGATTGGCTGACGGCGCGACCACCGCGCCGCCGAAGGCACGCAGCAGGGTTTGGGCGAACGGATGGCTCGGAATGCGAACCGCGACGCTGTCGAGCCCGGCCGTGGCTAGGTCGGCGATCCGGCAATCTGGCGTCTTGAGCAGCACCAGTGTCAGCGGACCGGGCCAGAACGCGTTCGCTAATTTGACGGCCTGATCGGTGAAAACGGCGATCCGGCGAGCTGCTGCGAGATCGGCGACATGGGCGATCAGCGGGTTGAAGGAAGGCCGCCCCTTGGCCTGATAGAGCCGCGCGACTGCGGCAGCATCGTTGGCGCTGGCGCCGAGCCCGTAAACCGTTTCAGTCGGAAACGCGACCAGACCGCCGGCGTTCAAACAGCGCGCAGCCTCGGCCGCACCGGCAGGGCTTGCGTCGATCACGCGTGTGGTGAGTGCCACGTCCATGAAGGCATCTGATCCGTCGAGAACACTTGGTCTGAATAGCAGTTTTTGGCGGAAAACGGCTGCTGTCGTCACAGGGCGGTTCTTCGTACGCGGGTGTTGCGGTCCCGCATCCTCACGGCTATAAGCCGCACTCTTGTCGGAGTGTGGCTCAGCCCGGTAGAGCACTGCGTTCGGGACGCAGGGGTCGCAGGTTCGAATCCTGCCACTCCGACCAAGATTTAGTTGACGCTCGCTGCCTGGCTCAGCGCGTCCCCCCCCCCGATTTAGACAACAAAAAGCGGCGTGCCTCGGATTATCGCCGTGGGCTACCATTCGAGTGAAATTTGAGAAGGGTGTCGCTTGCTCAACGGAGCTAAGTGTTGCCCTGCTGAGTTTTATCGCGTTGAGGCAAAGCGACGCTACTTGATCGAGCTGTTGATCGACGTGAACTTGGTATTAAGCTTTGTTCCAAGGCTGCCGATGATCGTGATGATCGCAAGCGATATTCCGGCCGCGATCAATCCGTATTCGATTGCAGTTGCACCAGACTCGTCTGCAATAAATGCTTTGACTGTTTTCATCCTGCCACTAGGCAGCCACTGAATTAATGTCTCGTTAAATTGTGATCCTAAACTCCCCCAGCGCTCTCAATTTCCTCAACAAAACACGAAGCGCTAAACTTGTGATTGATGACGACCGATATTGACAGCCAGTTGGTGAGGCTGTGGCGCTGATGTTTTCTTCATCCGAAGAGATTTGGGAACTCGTCAGATAACGCCATGTTGCGGCGCCGGCGGATGGATGATCTCGTTCGCTTGTTCGACTCATGTTTGTCGGGAGCGGTTCATGAAGCTCACTACAGTCGCGATCTGTTGCGCCCTCTCATTTTGCGGATCGCTTGCGTTCGCTCAGAGCGGCGGCGGATCGGGCGGCTCGTCGAGTGGAGGCGGATCGGGCGGCGGATCAACATCCAGTTCGTCGGCAAGCGGATTGTCGAGCGGTGGGTCTGCCACGACATCGACATCGATCAGCGGCCAGCGCGACGGCTCGACGCTGAACAACACGCTTCGGACGGCGCCGGGATCGCCTGGTCCGAATACTTATGATGCGCTCGATCAAGGTACGACCGGCAATCGATTGGGCACGATCGGTGGCAGCAACGCCAATGGCGCCGGCAATGCGACACGTGGCAGCTCGGTGGACAACCTTTCCAGCACAACCAACACCGGCGTCATGGCGCCCGCTTCGAATTCCTCGGTGCAGCCGGCCGCGAGATAAATAAAAAAAAATCGGCCCTGGCGAGGACAGCCTACTCTGGATGAAGTTCGATCCACGCTGGCGCATGATCGCTGCCGTTGGCTTCGCCCCGAATATCGCGATCGACGCCGGCGGCCTTCAACCGTGACGCGAGCGCAGGACTTAACAACAGATGGTCGAGCCGTAGACCGGCATTGCGCGGCCAGCGATTGCGCAAATAGCTCCAGAACGTAAACATCGGGTCGTCGGGATGCAGGCTGCGGATCGCGTCGGTCCAGCCCATCTCGATCAACTGCGCAAATGCGTCTCGCGGCGCAGGCTGAACAAGCGCGTTGTCGGCGAACGATCGCAGCGAATAGATATCGAAGTCGGTCGGTACCACATTGAAATCGCCGGCGAGCACTGCTGGGACGTCGTCATGCAGCAGCCCGGCCGCATGGTCGATCAACCGGTCGAACCAATCCAGTTTGTAATCGAATTTCGGTCCCGGTTGCGGATTGCCGTTCGGCAGATAGATCGATGCGATCAAAACTCCATCAACGCCGGCTTCGATATAGCGGCTTTGTTGATCGATCGGATCGCCAGGCAGCGCATTGCGCACCAGAACCGGCTTAGCTTCACGGGTAAGGATCGCGACGCCGTTCCAACTCCGCTCGCCGCGCCAAACCGCGCCATATCCGGCGGCGCGGATTGCGTCGATCGGAAACGCCTCCTGCTCGGCCTTGAGCTCCTGCAAACACACAACATCCGGCCGTGAAGCCGCAAGCCACGCCAGCAAGTTCGGAAGACGCTTGTTGATGTTGTTGATATTGAAGGTCGCGATTTTCAATCGGATATTCCTGAGCGCAAAAGGTTTGTCAGCTTAGCAGCGTTGGTCTCAAGAAGAAGTTGGCGGAGGCGCTCGTATCAGCTTTCATCTAGACCGCCGGACGCGCTCCCGGCAGAATGATGTCATGTGCAATCTCTATTCGATCACGACCAATCAAGACGCGATCCGACGCTTGTTTGCGGTGACCATCGACAGCGTCGGCAATTTGCCGCCGCTGCCCGGCATCTTTCCAGATTATCTCGCTCCTATCGTCCGCAGCATCGATGGCGCGCGCGAGTTGACCATGATGCGTTGGGGAATGCCGGGACCGCCGCAATTCGGCGGCGCGCCGATCACTAACATCCGCAACACGACGTCTGCGCATTGGCGACGATGGCTTGGTCCCGCCAACCGTTGCCTTGTGCCTATGTCGTCGTTTTGCGAGTACGCCGACACCAAACCGAAGAAGACGCCGATGTGGTTCGCGATCGACGACAGCCGGCCGCTGATCGCATTCGCGGGCATCTGGACGGAATGGACCGGCACCCGCGGCACGAAAGCCAACCCGGTCGTGGGCCAACATTCGCTGTTCGGTTTCCTGACGACCGAGCCGAATGATGTTGTCGCACCGATCCATCCGAAAGCGATGCCGGTGATCCTGACGACGCTGGAAGAGTTCGACGTCTGGATGCGTGCGCCATGGTCGGAAGCCGCTGCGCTCCAACGGCCCCTTCCCAATGGCACCTTGAAGATCGTTGCAGAGGGTGTGCGGCAAGACGACGGGAGCGCCAGCGATGCGCTGCCGGCAGCGCAACTGACGCTGTTCTGACATATGAAGTATCCAGTAACGCCGGACGGTCGATATTTCGTCGTGCGCGGTCGCCTCTGGCGGATGAGCGATCCATCTCTCGACCCGGCCCTGCGTGACGAACTGACAAAGCAGTTGATGACTGCTCGCCGCGCAGTGGGTGTTGCCAAGCGCGCCGGCGACCCAACCGCTGAAAAGGTGGCCCGCCGTGCGGTTGATACGGCGAAAATCGCGCTCGGCGAACGCGGGCCGGTTTGGTGGGCCGACGACGCACCAGACTTCAGCCGGTACATGGCGAAGAACACCCCCTACGCAGACTGGTTCGCGGGACTCCCCTGACGCGCGGAACCAAATCGCGTCGTTTCGCTTGAGTCCCGGTTCTGTAGCGTCTGTTGTGTTGGAGTATTGCCATGGCCCCCCGCGCCAATTGGAAAGGCTTTTTGCGCCTTTCGCTTGTGACCTGTCCCGTCGCTCTATTTCCGGCGACCTCCGACAGTGAAAAGATCAGCTTTAACCAAATCAATCGCGCGACCGGGCACCGGATCAAATATCAGAAAGTCGATGCCGAGACCGGCGACGAGGTCGCGGCCGATGACATCATGAAGGGCTTCAAGGTCGATAAGGACACTTACGTCGAGGTGTCCAAGGACGAGCTTGAGAATCTGGCATTGGAAAGCACGCGGACGATCGAGATCGATGAATTCGTGCCGAAGTCCGACATCGATCCGCGCTATTTGATACGGCCCTATTATCTGGTGCCCGACGGCAAAATAGGCCACGACGCCTATGCCGTGATCCGCGAAACCATCCGCAGCATGAACAAGGTCGCGATCGGCCGCCTGGTGCTAACAAACCGCGAGCATATCATCGCGCTCGAGCCGTTGAACAACGGCCTGATGGGTACGCTGCTGCGATATCCTTACGAAGTGCGCGGCGAAGAGGAATATTTCGACGAAATCCAGGACGTCAAAGTCACAAAGGACATGCTCGATCTGGCCCGACACATCGTCGAGCAGCGCACCGGCGATTTCGAGCCAGGCAAGTTCGAAGACCGATACGAGGCCGCCCTCGTCGAACTCGTGAACAAAAAGCGCAACGGCGAACGCATCACGGCGGTCGGCCAGCCGCGCGACAGCAGCAACGTCGTCGATTTGATGACCGCCCTCAAGCGTAGCCTCGAAGGCAAGGGTGCGACGCACGCACCTACGAAAAAGAAAGCCAAACCCGCTGCCGGGCAGCGAGAGATGCTGTTGCCGATCGCCGGCAAGAAGGACGGCGCCAATGTGAAGAAAGCCCCTCGCGCGACGTCACGTGCTCGCAAGGCGAGTTGACCCATGCAACGGCCGCGCGATCTTGCCGACCGAATGCGCGCCCGGAAGGACGCGTCTACGGATGGTTTCCAGCGTGAGACATTCACGCTGCCGCGGGACGCCGCGCGCGCGAAAGCGCGTGAAATTTTGGACCGCTTCCCGGTCGGCGGCTACGCCACGATCGTCGAGCGCTGGCGGCAACTTCCCAACGGCGACATCGAGTTCACGATGCGCCGGATGCCGACGGCTGATTGACGCTCGCCGAGCCCGATATTTTTTGGTTCTGCTAGACGCGGCGGACTCATAGATGGGGCTGCTCGCGTCCATCACGGGCGATTGCCCGCATGCAAGCCCGAAGCGCCTTAACGTCGTCCGTCATGAAAGGGATACGCTTGACGCCCGCAATCGATTGCACCAGATGTTGCGGTCGCGACGGTTAGCGCCGTTTAATAAACGGGTGAAGGGGACGTTCATGATCATTTCGCGTCAGCAGGACGTAACGGATGTCGTGCTGGCCGCGATGAGCCAAGCGCCGAACGAACGGCTGCGTGCCGTGATGGCATCTTTCGTCACTCATCTTCATGCTTTCGCTCGCGACGTCCAATTGACCGAAACGGAATTCGAGTTCGCAATCGATTTTCTGAATCGCATTGGAGGCGCAACGAACGACAGCCACAACGAAGGCGTGCTATTCAGCGACGCTGTCGGCCTTTCGACGCTGGTCTGCCTTCTCAACAATGGCGAGGATGGCGCGACAGAAACATCCGCAGCACTGCTCGGCCCATTCTGGCGCGCGAATGCGCCCCCCACGCAGAATGGCGGCTCTATCGTTCGCTCTCCGACGCAAGGCGCTGCGCTTTTTTTCGACGGCACGATCACTGACTCGCAGGGGACGCCGTTGTCGGGCGTGCGCGTCGACGTCTGGCAGGCTTCACCCGCAGGGATGTACGAAAATCAGGATGCCAATCAAGCGGACATGAATCTGCGGGGCGTTTTCGAAACCGATATCGAAGGCAGTTTTGCGTTTCGTTCGGTCAAGCCCGCCGGCTACCCGGTGCCGACCCACGGTCCAACCGGCGAAATGCTGGCCGCACAACGCCGTCATCCATACCGCCCTGCCCATCTTCATTTTCTAGCGTATAAGCCCGGCTTCAAGACGCTCATCACGCAGATCTTCGTCGATGATGACGAGCATCTCGAAAGCGACGTTGTATTTGGCGTGACGCGAGCCTTGATCGGTGATTTTCGAAAGGGCGATGGCGCGCCACCGGCGACCGACGTCGTCGGCGACTGGTACAGCCTCGGTTATTCGTTCGCGATGGAGTCTGGCGACGCCACGCTTCCGCATCCCCCAATCAAGTGAGATCGATAATGCGACCGATGCTCGACAAGATCGTCATCACCAGCGCCGTTACCGGCAATCTGACACGCCCAGACCAAACGCCTCATCTGCCGATCACGCCCGACGAGATTGCCGAAGCGTGTCTCGGAGCTGCCGAAGCCGGCGCGGCCGTCGCACACATCCATGTGCGCGAACCTGGATCCGGCGCGCCTTCGATGAAGCTCGAATATTATCAGGATGTCGTCGCGCGCATTCGTGCGCGTAATCGCAGTTTGATTCTCAACATCACAACTGGGCCAGGCGGGCGCTTCGTCCCGTCGAAAGACGATCCGAAAATAGCGGACGTCGGTACGACTTTAATGAATCCCGAAGAGCGCGTCGCTCACATTACCGCGCTGAAGCCGGATATCTGCACGCTCGATCTCAACACGATGAATTCCGGCGCACAGGTCGTCATCAACACGCCCGGCAATGTGCGCCGCATGGCGAAGATCATCCGCGAGGCTGGCGTCAAACCCGAGATCGAATTGTTCGACTCGGGTGACATCGCATTGCTGAACGATCTGCTGATCGACGGAACGCTGAGTGGTCCGGCCCTTACGTCCTTCGTGATGGGCGTCAAATACGGATTTCAGCCGTCGCCTGAGACCGTGCTCTACGCACGCGGCCTGCTACCCGTCGGCGCGCATTTTACGGCGATCGGTATCGGCCGTTCGACGTTTCCCATGGTGGCGCAGTCGGTCCTTGCCGGCGGACACGCTCGCACCGGCATTGAGGACGGCGTCTATCTCGAACGCGGCAAGCTCGCGCCGTCGAATGCCGCCATGGTGGAGAAGGCGCGGCGCATCATCGAAGAACTCGGCGCTCAAATCGCAACGCCTGCAGAGGCGCGCGCGTTGTTCGATCTGCCGACGTTGGCTGCATAACATCGCATCGTCGAGACATCACATGACACCTGCCAACAGCAATTCCGTGACGGCCACCTGCCTGCGTCTAACAGCCAAGGCTGAGCGGATCGAAACCATCGTCCCTCTGGTCGAGCAGATGACGCTGACCAGGGACCGTGAGTCCGACGTGATCGTTGAGATCCATGCGGCCGCAGTCAATCCGTCCGACGCCAAGGCGGCGATCGGGCTTATGCATCACGCCGTATTTCCCCGCACGCCAGGGCGCGACTTTGCAGGGATCGTCGTCGCCGGGCCGGAAGAGTTGATCGGAAAGCAGGTGTTCGGATCGTCCGGTGAACTCGGCATCAAACGCGACGGCACGCATGCCACGCATCTGGTCGTCGACGCACAAGCGCTGGTCGAGAAACCGACGACCATCAGTCTGACGGAAGCGGCCGGCATCGGCGTGCCATTCGTAACGGCACAAGAAGGCTTTCGCCGCACCGGCACGCCGAAGTCGAACGAGACCGTGCTGATCCTCGGCGTTAACGGCAAGGTCGGTCAGGCCGCTGCACAAATTGCCTCGTGGCAGGGTGCTCGCGTGATCGGCGTCGTGCGCAAGGACGAGCCCTATGTCGGCCACGCTTTCGGTGAGGTGATCGTCGTCAACTCCAGCCGAGATGACGTTGCGGCCACTGTTCGCGAGATCACCAACGGCCATGGCGCCGACATCGTCTACAACACCGTCGGCGAACCTTATTACGCGGCCGGGACGTCATCGCTCGCGCATCTTGGTCGGCAGATCTTCATTGCGTCGACCAGAACAACGGTGCCGTTCGACATCTTTGCATTCTACCGTGGCAAGCACGCTTTTTTCGGCGTCGACTCGCTGTCCTTGTCCACGTCGGAAGCGGGCGAGATTCTGCGGGACCTGGTGCCCGGCTTTGCAAGCGGCGCGCTGAAGCCGTTCCCGATCAAGCCCGAGGCGATCTATCCGTTACACCGAGCGGCGGAAGCGTACATCTCGGTGCTCGGTTCGTCGCGAGATCGCCTCGTCTTTCAGCCGAACGGATAGCGACGTTGCACGTCGTCTGAGTCAACGAGGCACCTCGCAACGAGGCGCTTCGCCCAAACGACGTGCACGCCATCACGTGCGCCTTTAGCGGTTCATCTCCTCGACGGCGGCAATGAGTTTGCCGTAGCGGTCCGCATCGCTACGAAGTTCGGTCTCAAACGCTTCAGGCGTCGTGCTGGCGATATCAACGCCCTGCAAAGCGTATTGCTTGATGAGCGCTGGATCCAACAACGATTCCGCAACGTCACGCGCAATTTGAGCGACAATCGGTTTTGGGATCGCGGCGGCCGCGAGGAGTCCGAACCAGCTATCGTAGACGAAGTCAGGCAACCCAGCTTCAGCAAAGGTCGGTACGTCCGGCAATTGCGACAGGCGGCTTTTGCCTGTCACAGCCAATGCGCGAAGCTTGCCCGACTGAATCAAATCGCCACCGACGTTGAAAAACGTGAATGCGAGCATCGTATCGCCGCGCATGATGCTGATCTGCGATTCCGGTAGACCTCGATGCGGTACAAGCACCATTTTCGTATCGGTCAGTTTCCTGAACAGCTCGGCAGCAATACCCGTCGAGCTTCCCACGCCAGCCGAGCTGTAGCTCAGAGCATCTGGTTTAGCTTTGGCTGCTGCAATTAGGTCCGCCAGTGTTTTGTAAGGAGCATCAGGCGGAACGATTAGAATCGCTGGCGTCGTCGCGACGCGGCTGATGGCGGAAAAATCTTGGACGGGGTCGATGCCGAGTTTCTTGTTCACGACGCCGACGACGCTGTGCCCGTTGGATGTCATCATGATCTGCGAGCCATCGGCCGGCCCTTTAGCGATACTGCTGACACCGGCGACGCCAGGTCGATTCTCGACGATCACCTGCTGCTTCCATTTCGCGGCGAGCTTCTCAGCCACCGAGCGCGCCAGAATGTCCGTCATGCTGCCGCCGGAGAACGGCACAACGATTCTAACGAGTTGATTGGGGTAAGCTTGCGCGATAGCGCGGCTTCCACTCAATGCCGCCGTCGCGGCGACACCGGAACCAATTACGAACTGACGACGATCCATCATTTTTTCATTCCAAAGCGAGGCGTTCAATTTCGAAAACGTACATGATGCCAACGCGCGGCAGTCACGCTTTCAGATTTTAGAAGTGTCGTGATTCGATGCTGGGTGTAGTCCGGTTCAAACGCAATAAACGTGAAGTTGGATCGATCATATTTACACTCTTGCGCGCCACTGGCTCCAGGGATTTCCAGATACAAACAGATCGGCCAGCCGCATTAACCTTTCCTAAAGAACCGGCTCGCGGGCGTTTCGGCGCGTGCTAAACCAACGGCCTGACACATCGGCGCGCCCTGGTGCGTGCACTCTCAAGCCGTTGGGATTCCTCATGAACCAGCCGTCTTACGCCACTGCCCGCGGCTCGCTGCCGGATCAGGAACAGAAGCAGGCGGCGATGAG
This sequence comes from Tardiphaga sp., assembly GCA_031359885.1. GTDB lineage: Bacteria > Pseudomonadota > Alphaproteobacteria > Rhizobiales > Xanthobacteraceae > Tardiphaga. Next base: position 11,071 of record JANMAN010000297.1, read on the forward strand.
CTACCTCAGCGAGGCGTGGGCCGAAGCGCGGCACGAGGGCGTGGACGGCGATTGCCTCGCGCAGGCGAGCCTCTTCGCGGCGTTTGCCGAGCTGGTCGGCACCTATGGCGAGGAAGCCGTCGCAACCTTCGTCGAAGGTCTTGCCGGCCGCGTACGCAACGGCGAGTTTTCGATTGTTCTTCCAAAACAATAAGTTACAGCTTACGGCCGTAGCGTTTCCAGAAACCGCACGGCCTCGCCGGTGCCTGCCGAGATCAGTTCGCCCTGCCACATGACGCGCTTGCCGCGGATCAACGTGCCGACCGGCCAGCCCCGCACTTCGACCCCATCATAGGGCGTCCAGCCGGCCTTCGACGCGACCCAATCATTTGTGACGGTATTGCGGCGGTTCATATCCACAACAGTAAAGTCGGCATCGTAGCCGGCGGCGATCCGACCCTTGCAAGCCATGTTGAAAAGTCGGGCCGGACCGGCGCTGGTCAGGTCTACGAGCCGGGCCAAGGACAGCCGCCCGGCATTGACGTGGTCAAGCATGATCGGAACCAGCGTCTGCACGCCGGTCATCCCTGACGGCGATGTGGGATAGGTCTTCGACTTCTCCTCGAGCGTATGCGGCGCGTGGTCGGAGCCGAGCACATCGACGATGCCCTGTTCGATACCCTTCCAGATTCCGGCGCGGTGGCTGGCGTCGCGGACCGGCGGGTTCATCTGCGCGCGGGTGCCGAGCCGCTCGTAGCATTCCGGTGCCGCCAAGGTGAGATGATGCGGCGTCGCTTCACAGGACGCGACGTCCTTATGGTCGCGCAAAAACTCGATCTCTTCTTTCGTCGAGATGTGCAGCACATGGATTCGCTTACCGGTCTCGCGCGCGAGCGCAATGAGCCGCTGCGTCGCCATCAGTGCCGCGATCTCGTCGCGCCATATCGGATGCGAGCGCGGATCGCTTTCGATGCGCAGATGCTTGCGGTCGTTCAGTCGATACTCGTCTTCGGCATGGAATGCCGCGCGGCGGCGGATCACCTTGAAAATCTTGCGAAGGCTGTCGTCGTCTTCCACCAGCAATGCGCCGGTCGACGAGCCGATGAACACCTTGACGCCCGCGCAGGCCGGCAGCCGTTCCAGCTCCGGCAGATCCTGTACGTTCTCGCGCGTGCCGCCGATGAAAAACGCGAAGTCGCAATGCATCCGATGATGCGCGCGCTTCACCTTGTCCGCGAATGTTTCGGCTGTGATCGTGAGCGGATCGGTGTTCGGCATCTCGAACACGGCGGTGACGCCGCCCATCACCGCGCTACGCGAGCCGGTTTCCAAATCTTCTTTGTGCGTGAGGCCCGGTTCGCGGAAGTGCACCTGCGTGTCCATCACGCCCGGTAAAATATGCAGCCCCGTGCAATCGATCACCTCGCCGGCCGACGCATGCGAGAGCGAACCGAGTTCGCGGATGCGGCCACCGACGATGCCGATGTCACCGATACCCTCGCCGTCTTGGTTGACGATGGTACCGTTCTTGAGAATCGTATCGAATATCGCCGTCATGCATCCTCGCAGCCAGATCTCAGCAAGACCTTGTCGCGCCCACTTTAGCGTCATAGCTTCGCATGATGAAACCCCACACACTGCAAATCCACACACCTGACCGAGTCGTCCGATGAAAGCAGCCCTGCTCGCGGAACGCGGCGTCGTCAGACTGAGCGGCCACGATGCCAAAACCTTTCTCAATGGGCTCGTGACCACCGACATCACGAAGCTCGCACCCGGCAAGGCGCGGTTCGGTGCGCTGCTGACGCCGCAGGGCAAGATCGTCGCGGATTTTCTGGTGACGGAAACAACCGACGCTGCGTTGCTGATCGATTGTCCGCGCGCGCTGGCGGCGTCACTGGCGACCAAGTTAGGTTTCTACAAACTGCGCGCGAAGGTCACGGTCGAAAACCTGTCGGAACGAAGCACGGTTTTCGCAAGCTGGGACGGCGAACCCGCGACGACCGACTGTATCGTCTTTGCCGATCCGCGCGATGCACGGCTGGGTCATCGCGTGATCGCGCACTCTCAAATCACCGACATACCGGGCGCGGACATGGTCGATCGCGCGGCCTATGAGGCGCATCGCATCGCGTGCGGCGTGCCCGATGGCGGCATCGATTTCGGCTATGGCGATGCCTTCCCGCACGAGGCCAATATGGACCGGTTGCACGGCGTCGATTTCGACAAAGGCTGCTACGTCGGACAAGAGGTCGTGTCGCGCATGCAGCATCGCGGCACCGCTCGGACGCGCATCGTCCGCATTACGCTTGACGGCGCGGCACCTGCGTCGGGAACGGCGATCACGGCGAACGACAAAGCGATCGGCACGCTCGGCTCGACGGCGGGATCCATCGGTCTGGCGCTGTTACGAATCGATCGCGCCGCCGACGCGCTCGACGCAAATATAGCGTTCAACGCCGATGGCGTGGGGTTGACGATCACCGATGCCAACGATGTCCGCTTGCCGCCGAAACATCAGACCGTCGCATGACAAGCGCCGTTACGCATGGCGACGGCCTGACGCGTTGCCCATGGCCGGGCCAAGACCCGGTCTATGTCGCGTATCACGACACCGAATGGGGCGTGCCGGAATATGACGACCGCGCACTCTACGAGAAGCTTATCCTCGACGGCTTTCAGGCAGGCCTGTCGTGGATCACGATCCTGCGCAAGCGCGACAATTTTCGCAAAGCCTTCGACGACTTCCAGCCCGACATTATCGCGCGTTACGACGAGGCGAAAGTTCACGCGCTGATGAACGATGCCGGGATCGTGCGCAATCGCGCGAAGATCGTCGGCGCGATCAACAGCGCCAAAAGCTATCTCGACATGATGGAAAAAGGCCCCGGTTTTTCGGCGTATCTCTGGGATTTCGTCGGCGGTCAGCCGAAGATCAACTGTTTCAAGACCACCACGAGCGTGCCGACCTCGACGCCGCTCTCGACCAAAATCTCCAAAGACCTCGGCGCGCGCGGCTTCAAGTTCGTCGGCCCGACCATCGTCTACGCTTTCATGGAAGCGACGGGCTTGGTCAACGATCATCTGGTGACGTGCCATTGCCACGCGACGTGCGGGGCTGTGCCGAAGCCGGTGAGGTTGAAGGGGGCGTGAGAGCGTCTGTCGCCGCAGCTTCGTCTCCTATGCAAGGCCCTATCCGGTCCCGATGCCAGCGCGTGCCATCAATCTCGCTCCACGCGCTTCGTCAGCAGATACAGATACGCGCTTACCGCGACCACGATCGGGAAACATCCGAGCCCGAACAGCGTCGCTGAAAATTCGAAGCGGTCCCAGAACACCCAACACAATCCCCAACACACGAGGGCGTTCACCGCTGCGAGCCAATAGATCGGAGCCAGCGCATGCCAAAATCCCGGAAGCCGCTGTCGTCGCCATCTGATTTTTTGTCGAGGCTGAAGGCCCATCACGTAGCTTTCCGACTAGAGCCCGGTTTAGATGTCATGCAAGGCCTGAACCGATCCCTTTGCAAGCGCGATACATGACCGCAAATCCAAACACGAAATCCGGGCGCGTCTGGCAGCGCATGCTGTCCGGGCGGCGGCTCGATCTGCTCGACCCGTCGCCGCTCGATGTCGAAATCGCCGATATCGCGCACGGGCTGGCGCGAGTCGCGCGCTGGAACGGACAGACCCACGGCGCGCATATCTTTTCGGTCGCGCAGCACACGTTGCTGGTCGAGGCTGTGATGCGCGAGCAATCTCCGCGCGTCGATCACACGGTCCGCCTCGCCGCCTTGCTGCATGACGCGCCGGAATATGTCGTCGGCGATATGATTTCGCCGTTCAAGGCTGCGATCGGCGAGTCGTACAAAAGCGTCGAGAAGCGACTGCTCGCGACGATCCATATTCGCTTCGGCCTGCCGGCCGAATTGCCCGAGGCGATCACCCGCCAGATCAAAGCGGCGGATCGTGGTGCGGCCTATCTCGAAGCGACGTTGCTGGCGGGTTTCAAGCAACCCGAGGCACGCCGCCTGTTCGGCAAAGATCCTGGCCTCAGCGGAGCGATGGTTGCGGATTATCTGACGCCGTGGCCGGCGGGCAAGGCCGCGAAGCGGTTTTTAGCAAGGTTTGAGGTGGTGGCCGCGCCGTAGGATGGGTTGAGCAAAGGTGCGAACGTCGCACCAACTTGCGAAACCCATCAATGGCGGCGATGGGTTTCGCAAGGGCTCAACCCATCCTACACTCCTACGCGAAAAGTCCAAGGACACCCATGATCCACGTTTGCTCGCTCGCCGATCTTCATCCCACCGTCGCCGCTACCGGCGCGAGCCACATCCTCACGGTGATGGCCAATGTCGCTCAGGTGCAGCGCCCGGCGTCGGTCGCGGAGGCCAATCATCTGCGCGTGCAGATGGACGACATCACCGAACAGATGAACGGCTTCACCGCGCCGTCGGACAGCCATGTCGAACAGGTGTTGGGCTTCGTGCGCGGATGGGACCGCAAGGCACCCCTGGTGATCCATTGCTATGCCGGCATCAGCCGCTCCACCGCGAGCGCCTTTACTGCGATCTGCGCGCTCAATCCCGGCCGCGATGAATACGCGATCGCCCGGCAGATTCGCGCGCTGTCGCCGAGCGCCTATCCGAACCGGCTGATCGTGACGCTCGCCGACAAGGCGCTGAACCGCAACGGCCGCATGGTCCGCGCGCTCGATGAGATCGGCCCCGGCAGCATGACGGTGGAAGGGCGGCCGTTCAGGCTCGATCTGGAATGAAAGCGATTAGTCGGTCGACGGGCGCAGGTTCAACGAGGTCTCGGGCGCCGCGACGGCAGGAGCCGGTTTGGCCGGTTCGATCTTGACCGGATCGATTTTGGCGCTCTCGACGCGTGGCGTCTCGACCTTCGACGTCACGTCGTTGCGCGCGGATGCATCCGCCTGACGCGTCGCGCCCGGTGCGGGCGGTGCCAGCGAACGCGGACCGCGCGGCCGCGAATTGGCGCGCGCCATCAGCATCTGCGCGGCCCCCTGGTGATTGAAATCGCAATAGGCGAAGCCCATGCCGGACACCGCGCCGCGGAAGCTGACATCGGTGGTCTTGTCGAGGTTGAAGCACGGCTCGAAGGGAATGCCTTTCAGCGACGCGCAGATCGCTTGGCCACGCACCTGCAAGGTGTTCACCGGCAAACGCATATAGCGGGTCGGGCCTGCGCCCGAAAACTGGATCGATCCGGCTGCGCCGCCATCGTCCATGATGCGACCCGCACCGCGAGTGCCATCGAAGCAGGTGAAGGCAAACACCTTGCCGGAGACGAAGCGGCGAGCTTCGTCGGCATTCATCGAACCGGCCAAAGCGGGGGCCACGACCGACGCACCCAACAGGGCTCCGAACACGATACGCGTAAGCATACGGGACTCCAACGAACGAGCAGCGGGATCGGCCTATTATGCCTTAACCCGCTGCTTACCATACCAACCATGGCAACATTGGAGCAGCATGGTTGGTAAAGTCTAAACGCGCTCAGGAAATCTTCACGACGAGCCGACCGCGAACCTGACCGGCCAGCACCTTCGCACCGGCATCGACGACCTCGTCCAGGGAAATTTCCTGAGTGATATCAGCAAGTTTCGCCGGATCGAGATCGGCCGCGAGACGGGCCCAGGCCTGTTTACGCAGCTCGATCGGACACATCACGGAATCGATGCCGAGAAGGCTGACCACGCGCAAAATGAACGGCGCGACCGACGACGGCAGGTCCATCCCCGCAGCCAGTCCACAGGCCGCGATGGCACCGCGCGCCTTCGTCATCGAAAGCAAATTGGCCAACGTCGTCGAGCCGACGCTGTCGATGCCGCCGGCCCAGCGTTCCTTCGCGATCGGCTTGGCGGGACCGGACAGCTCCTGGCGGTCGATGATCTCGGCCGCTCCAAGCTTCTTGAGATAATCGGACTCGGAGACGCGGCCGGTCGAGGCAATGACGTGATAGCCGAGCTTCGAGAGCACGGCGATCGCGACCGAACCCACGCCGCCGGCAGCGCCGGTCACGACGACGGGTCCGTCGCCAGGCGTCAGGCCGTGCTTTTCGAGCGCCAGCACCGCCAGCATCGCGGTATAGCCCGCGGTGCCGATCGCCATCGCGTCGCGCGCGGAAATCGTTGGCGGCAGCCTGACCAGCCAGTCGCCCTTGACGCGCGCCTTTTCGGCGTAAGCGCCGAGATGGGTCTCGCCCATGCCCCAGCCGTTGCAGAGAACCTTATCGCCGGGCTTCCAGTTCGGATTGGACGATTCCGCGACCGTGCCGGCGAAATCGATGCCGGCGATCATCGGAAAACGCCTGACGACGGGGGCCTTGCCGGTGACGGCGAGGCCGTCCTTGTAGTTCACGGTGGACCATTCGACATCGACCGTGACGTCGCCGTCCATCAGATCGGCGGCATCGAACTGCGTCAGCGCGACGGTGGTACCCTTGTCCGCCTTGTCGATCCGGATTGCTTTGAAGGTGGCCATGCTGCGCTCCCGCGATGTTATGTTTCTGCGGGAGGTGATGGCGGAAAATAGCCGGTGCGTAAAGAAGGCGAACGGGTCGCCCTAACGCTCTTCGCTCTCTTACGGCTTTACCGCCGTCAGTGTCGCGGAAATCTCAGCGGTCTGCGCCCGCGTGCCCCAGCTCGGCGCATCGCTGCCGTCGCCCCAGTTCTTCGGCCGATAGAACAGATGCACGCCGGTGCGGTACATCTTCTTCATCGTGCGCACCCAATAGGGATGCACATAGGACGCATGGTAATGCGTGGACTTCGCCACTTCGGGAAGCCACAGCCGGCCGTCGAGCGTTTCCTTCGCGATCTTGCGCGCGCGGTCGTACATGTCGGCTTCCTTGACGACGTCGCGGATGCCGTCGCAGGCGAAGGTGAACTGGCACGCCAGATGGCGATGCGCGTTCTGATAGACGACGCCGCAAGGCGTGTTCGGATAGAAGCCGGAGAACACCCGGTTCATCACGACCTGCGCGACGGCGATCTGGCCGCGCACGGCTTCGCCACGGGCCTCGAAATAGACCGCGTCGGCGAGGCATTTTTCCTGTTTCGCGCGCGCGGGGCCGAACAGCGACAGCCGCTGCGCCGGCGTCGTGATCGTCTGGTTGTCGGCGTTGACCTCGCCCTTGCTGGCGATGCTCTGGCCCGCATCGTCGCGCTGCGGGGCCGGCGCGATATCGGGGACTTTCATATCCGGTTCGAGGCCGACGATGGTCGGGGCCTCGCCAGGCTGCCAACGCTCCATCGCCTCGACTGAGGCGCCCAACGACGACGAGCCGAAAAACAGATTCGCTGTCTGGACCGAGAACGCGTCGCGCGGCGGCACCGGAGCGGTCGCGGCTGCAACGCCCTCGAGCGGAGCGCCGGTGTCGTTAAGCGGGTCGGCCTCCAACGGCGGCGAGAGATCGAGCGGCGACAGCGGCGGCGCGTTCAACGCGGCCGCCAATTCCGCGTCGAGCGGCGCGTCGGCGGTTTTCGCGCCCCTCACGGACGAGTTGGTCGGGAAGCTGTCGACAGGAGCCGCGTCCTGCGGCTTCAGCAAGGCCAGGCGGTCGCCTTTCAGCCTGCGATCGACGGTCGGAAATTCATTGGCCTGATAGCGGCTCTGCGGCTGCGTCAACGAATGGCGCGGCAGGCTGCCGGTGATATCGCGGTCCTGTTTACCCAGGCTTGCGAGCCGGACATCCGCGGTCGGCGGCGTGGCGGTGCCGATCGGACGGCCGAACGAAAACGTCGCGACTTGGATGGCTGAGACGGCGGAGGCTTTGACGCGGGTCTGCCACCGCTCGGCGACGTCAGGCTGGCGCGCAAGCAGCGACGCGATGTCCTGATAGCCGATCTGGTTCGGCATGATGGCGAAGATGGCGAGACCCAGACCGAAGGACGCGACACGCGCGCCCTTCGGCTGGTTACGCAACACAACGCTACTCGATACACTTACGCAACGCATACACACACCAAACCGAGGCACACAACTGCGTGCATTTCGATTGATCAAAGTAATATCGGAGTAAGGTTGCGAGGGAGTTAATCGTCGGTGCGGCAATGCAACAGGCAAGCGTTTCGCTGTTGCGGCGCAGGCACTTCTGAAATGCCGGTAAATCGGACGTTTTCGAAACTGGTAAAGATAAGGTTGACGAAAAAATATCAAGGCAACATTGCAGTAGCCTGCTTGGCGATCCACTCCCGGACTGCAAACGTAAAATCATTATGCGTAAGTTCGCTCAGCGCATCCAGATCGAAATCAACGAGAAGCGCGTCGATTTGTGTGTGAAATAAGCGATAGTTGGCCTGCATCGCTGTTGCTCCGCGCAAAGGAGGAGCATTGCGCGAACGGTGGGCGGACAACCAGTCGCGCACACGACGCATCGCCTGATCGGGATCGTTGCCATGAATCTCAATGTCCTGACCGCTGATGTCGGACAGCACGGCATCATAACGATGCCGCTCGGCTTCGAGGATCAAGGCTCTTTTCTTTCGGTGACGCCCCTCGCCTAACAGGCGAGCACCAAGATAAAGGCCCAACTCCATCGGCATGTTGAATCGTGGGATACCTGCGCCATCAACCTCGATGCGCGACAGGTCGTGGATGCCCCAGTCGCATTCGCCGATCATAATGGCGATCTTGCTCACCCGAATGTCGGCACCATCGGTCGCATCGAGCGCGCAACGCGGATAATAACCTGACGAAATGATCGTGAAAACGATCGCCCGGAAAATGGGTTTGAAGCCGTCATCGAACGGACAATTGATGAAGACTGATTTGGCGGCTGGTGGCTTAAGCGCGCTTCTGTTTGCCACGGGTCGGCTCGACCTGCGCGCGCAATGCCTCACGAATGGCCTTGGCGGTCGGTGACATCTTGCCGCGAAATGGCGGAATCTTGATACCGTAATAGACAACGGTCCGGTCGAAAATATCCGGCTGTTTTGCCCGCTTTGGTTTTCTCGGTTTAGTAGCCATTGCTCAAATATGCCACCGAGGGTGTAAAAATCAAGACTGTTTTAGCTCTCACGCCTGGCTGCTGACGACCTTGCCCAACGCCGCCTGTGCGGCCGAAAGGCGTGCGATCGGCACGCGGTACGGCGAGCACGACACGTAGTCGAGGCCGATTTCGTGGCAGAAGGCGACCGACGCCGGGTCGCCGCCATGCTCGCCGCAGATCCCCATCTTCAGGCCCGCGCGCGTCTTGCGTCCGCGTTCGACGCCGATTTTCACCAACTCGCCGACGCCGTCGCGGTCCACCGAGATGAACGGGTCGATCGCGAAGATGCCCTTGGCAACGTAGGTGCCGAGAAAGCTCGCGGCATCGTCGCGGCTGATGCCGAATACGGTCTGCGTCAAATCGTTGGTGCCGAAGGAAAAGAACTCGGCGGTTTCCGCGATCTCGCCGGCCATCAGGCAAGCGCGCGGCAGTTCGATCATCGTGCCGACCTGATAATCGAACTTCGCGCGCGTCTCGCGCGTCACCGCCTGCGCGGTGGCGTCGATGCGCGCCTTGATCAGATCGAATTCGGTCTTGGTCGCAATCAACGGAACCATGACTTCGAGGCCGACGGCCTCGCCGGTGCGCTTCTGGGCTTCGACGGCAGCCTCGAAGATCGCGCGCGCCTGCATCTCGGCGATTTCGGGATAGGCGATCGCGAGACGGCAACCCCGGAAGCCGAGCATCGGATTGAACTCGGCCAATTCACGCGCGCGATCGGCGAGCTTGCGCGGATCGGTGTTCATCGCGCGGGCGACTTCCTCGATCTCGCCTTGCGTATGCGGCAGGAATTCATGCAGCGGCGGATCGAGCAGCCGGATCGTGACGGGCAAGCCCTTCATGATTTCGAACAGCTCGACGAAATCGGCCCGCTGCATCGGCAGCAGTTTCGCCAGCGCCTGACGGCGGGCCTGTTCGTCCTCGGCGAGGATCATCTCGCGCACCGTGCGGATGCGGGTGTCTTCGAAGAACATATGCTCGGTGCGGCAGAGGCCGATGCCTTCCGCGCCGAACTTGATCGCAGTGCGCGCATCCGCCGGCGTGTCGCCGTTGACGCGGACGCCGAGCTTGCGGACGCTGTCGGCCCAGCCCATTAGCGTGTTAAATTCGCCGGACAGCTCCGGCTCGATCATCGGCATGCGGCCGGCGAGCACCTGCCCCATCGAGCCGTCGATGGTGATGACGTCGCCGGTTTTGAATACGCGCGCACCGATTGTCATGGTGCCGCGGCCGTAGTCGACGCGAATGGTTCCGCAACCGGAGACGCAGGGCTTGCCCATGCCGCGCGCCACCACAGCGGCGTGCGAGGTCATGCCGCCGCGCGTGGTGAGGATGCCTTCGGCGGCGTGCATGCCGTGAATATCTTCCGGCGAGGTTTCGATACGGACCAGAATGACTTTCTTGCCATCGGCCTGCAATTTAGCGGCCTCGTCCGACGAGAACACGATTTCGCCCGACGCCGCACCGGGCGATGCCGGCAAGCCGGTGGCGACGATGTCGCGCTTGGCCGAGGGATCGATGGTCGGATGCAGCAATTGGTCGAGCGAGGCGGGATCGATCCGCGATACCGCGTCGTCCTTGCTGATGAGGCCTTCGTTCGCAAGCTCGACGGCGATGCGCAACGCAGCCTTCGCCGTGCGCTTGCCGCCCCGCGTTTGCAGCATCCACAATTTGCCCTGCTCGACCGTGAACTCCATGTCCTGCATGTCACGGTAGTGCTTTTCGAGTAGCGTGTAGATGCGCGTGAGCTCTGCAAACGCGTCCGGCAGCGCCCGCTCCATCGACGGCTTGTCGGAGCCGGAGTCCTTGCGTGCCTCTTCGGTGATGTCCTGCGGCGTGCGGATGCCGGCGACGACGTCTTCGCCCTGCGCGTTGATCAGGAACTCGCCGTAGAGTTTGCTTTCCCCGGTCGAGGGGTTGCGCGTGAAGGCGACGCCCGTCGCGGACGTCTCGCCCATATTGCCGAACACCATCGCCTGGATGTTCACGGCCGTGCCCCATGATTCAGGGATATCGTGCAAGCGGCGATACGTCACCGCGCGGGCGTTCATCCACGACGAGAACACCGCGCCGATCGCGCCCCACAATTGCGCGTGCGGATCCTGCGGGAAATCATGCCCGGTCTCGCGCGACACGGCTTCCTTGTAGCGCCGGACCAGTTCGATCCAGTCGTCGCCTTCCAGATCCGTATCGAGCGAATAGCCTTTGGAATCTTTGTAGGTGTCGAGGATGTCCTCGAAATGATGATGCTCGAAGCCCAGCACGACGTCGGAATACATCGTGATGAAGCGCCGATAGCTATCGTAGGCAAAACGGCGATCGCCGGACAGTTCGGCCAAGGCTTCCACGG
>JANMAN010000318.1:0-3279 GCA_031359885.1 Tardiphaga sp.
TTGTGGGCCGTCGCGATCACGTTGCGCATCGTACTCATCGAAAATCTGCGTCGTCTAGCCGAGCAGATTACAGCCGGACAAAGATCGCGTGCCGATGCCGACCTGCTTGCCATTAATGTCCTGACTTCGGATGATCCTAAAGCGGTGCTCGAAGCCGATATCGCCGCGCGTTCGAAAGAGCCTCTGTCCGAGGTCTTTGCGGCCGAGCTCGCTAAGCAACTGAGAGATCAGGATCCAAGAACGACGCCTGCGGTGGGATGGTTGGAAGATAGACTGCGCCTTCAGAGTTCATCGATCGATGAAGTCGTACAGCACGCGTTGCACAGGCTGGCCGCCTCCAACGTCACGGTGCGCAATGTCATCACTAGCATGCGAGTGGTCTCGGATACGGATTGGGCAGCACTATTTGAGAGCATGAGCTTGGTCGATGCTCGGCTGAGATCGGGTAGCTCCTATGCAGCGATGGATTTTCAGACGCGTAATCTGTACCGCAGCGCGATCGAACAATTGGCCTGGCGATCGCCGTCGTCTGAACTTGACGTTGCCGACCTCGCATTAGAAGCGTCGCTCGCCGCCTGCACGGCGGCAGTGAGCGAAGAGAAAAATCAGCGCACTGGTGATACCGGTTATTATTTGATTGCGGAGGGCCGGCCGACATTCGAGAAAATGATCGGATTCAGGCCTTCGCTGGGGCTTTGGTTCAGCCGCTTCAATATTCGTCTCGGAATTTCTGGATATGTCGGGACGATCCTGACTGTTACATCGATTCTGCTGTCATTCGCGTTTTGGACTTTGACGACGCCTGATCTTGATACCCGATGGCTCGTAGTTTTGGCGCTGGTTGCATTGATCCCGGTAACCGAAGTCGCGACGGCGTTGGTCAATCGCGCAATCACGTGGAATTTTGGTGCGGTCACATTGCCCGGGCTTGAGCTCGCAGACGGTGTACCACAGTCGCTGCGAACGCTCGTCGCGGTACCAACGCTGCTGACCAGCGAAGCCGATCTATTGGAGCAGATCGAACGTCTGGAAGTTCATCATCTTGCGGGGGCGAGTGGCGATCTCATCTTCGCTTTGCTTTCCGATGGGGTCGATTCTGACCAGGAAGACACGGCACATGATGCAGGTCTGCTCGACGTGGCGATCAAGGCGATCGAGAAACTAAACGTCCGTTATGGGCCTGGTCCCGGCGGCAAGCGCTTTCTCCTGCTGCATCGCCGTCGGGTCTTCAATGGCGGCGAAAATAAATGGATGGGTTGGGAGCGCAAACGAGGCAAATTGCATGAACTCAACCGGCTTCTACGCGGCGCCACCGATACCACGTTCATAACGGTCGAAGGTAAAGGGCCGCAGATTCCATCCGATGTTCGCTATGTCATTACCTTGGATGCCGACACGAGATTGCCGAGGGACGCCGTGCTGCGGCTTATCGGCAAAATGGCACATCCGTTAAACCGCCCGGTGTTTGACGCCACCGAACAGCGGGTTGTTCACGGCTATGCGATTTTACAGCCCCGAGTTACGCCGTCGCTGCCCGTCGGCCGTGAGGGATCGCTTTATCAAAGAATCTTCTCGGGACCAGGCGGCATCGATCCCTATGCGGCTGCCGTTTCGGACGTTTACCAGGACCTTTTCGACGAGGGTTCATATACTGGCAAAGGCATCTACGACGTTGATGCCTTCGAAGCGGCTCTCCGCGATCGTATTCCAGAGAATGCTTTGCTCAGCCACGATTTGTTCGAGGGCATTTTCGCCCGCGCCGGCCTTGCTTCCGACGTCGAAGTCGTCGACGAATTTCCTTCGCGCTACGACGTTGCCGCTAAACGCCAGCACCGCTGGACTCGCGGCGACTGGCAACTCATTCCATGGATATTCGGACATCAACCAAAAAATTGGTCCGTTCCGCCGGTTGGCCGGTGGAAGATGTTGGACAATTTGCGGCGGTCTTTGCTTGCGCCGCTCACATTGATCGCTTTCTTTACTTGCTGGTTGCTGCCGTCGCCATCAGCGATACATGCGACCCTTATGGTCGTAGCGACGATGGCGATCCCGGCGCTCCTTCCCACCTTATTTTCTATATTTCATTTTCGCACTGAGTTCGTTTTTCGGAGCCATATTAACCGACTCGCGGCCGATCTCCGCACGGCGGCAACACAGGTCCTTTTGTCGATTGCTTTTCTTGCGGATCAAGCTTGGCGGATGAGCGACGCCATTGCGCGCACGATGGTGCGAGTGACGGTGACCCGGCGTCACCTGCTGGAATGGACCACAGCTGCCCAGTCGATGCGAAATCCTCGGCTGTCTCTTCATGGCTTTTACCGCGAGATGGCAAGTGGGACATTGCTGGCAATGATGCTAGCGGTCGTTGCGGTGGCTTTCTCACCTGGTTCGTGGCCTCTTGTGCTGCCCTTTGCGCTGCTGTGGATGGCGGCACCAGGACTGGCGCTATGGTCCAGTGGATCACCCTCCGTGGCACGGCAAGTTGCGGTTTCTGAACGTGACGCGCGCGAGCTACGCCTGACTGCGCGCCGCACATGGCGTTTCTTCGAAACGTTCGTGACGACCTCGGACAATATGCTACCGCCGGACAATTTTCAGGAAGATCCGAAACCTGTCATCGCTCACCGGACTTCGCCCACCAATATGGGACTCTATCTGCTTTCCACGATCGCTGCCCGCGATTTTGGTTGGGCCGGAACGACCCAGACCGTTGAGCGGCTTGAAGCAACTATCAACGTCATGCAGAAGCTCCCACGCTTTAAGGGTCATTTCTTCAACTGGTATGGGACGCAGGACCTCCGTACTCTCGATCCACCGTACGTGTCTTCCGTTGATAGCGGCAACCTTGCAGGTCATCTCATCGTAGTCGCCAATGCATGCGAAGAGTGGAGCGAGGCTTTGATCCACCCGGATACGCGGCGCGGTATCTTGGATAATCTATATCTGGCGCGTGAGGCGATCGATCGACTTCCCGAACGATTCGGCGACGGTATACGACTTAATGCCATCCTCGGGGAGACCGCAGTTCTTCTGGATAAAGTTTCGACGATCGAGCTTCTGTTTCCGGCGCTGATTAAGCTCACTGAAGGCGCTCTTAAATCCGCGCGTGAAACGAATTTGCAATTTGCGGATGATGCCTCTCAGGATCTGGTCTTCTGGACCGAGGCGTTGAGAGCGTCTGTTGTCGAACCTGTCCGAGACCGTAACATTGCTGGCACGCCGGATTTACTGAAAGCCCGACTGCTTGCTTTGGCAGACCTTGCGCGCGGTTTAGCAGTT
>JANMAN010000334.1:0-9465 GCA_031359885.1 Tardiphaga sp.
CGCCGTCCACCTCGATCATTTTGTTACGCAGAATTGTCATTCTGCGCTGACAGCTTGGACAGGTCGGAAAGCTGTATCGCGGTTGCACGTTCGAAACCTGCTCGATCGACGAATCGCGTTCAATTTCTAAACGCAACGCGACGGTCGTCAAGGCTTTCAGATACGGTACGCATCCGGCTATTCGGTAAAATCGCCGATAATTTCTCCGGCAGTAACGGTCTGTTTCGACGAACTCGACCGTAAGCAATTCTGTTTATTGCGACATCGTCTGGCTCATGCCCCTGATGCGACGGGCCATCGCACCCATGATGTACGACGCAAAGTTCGGGATCTCGTCGATCATGAACCGAAATTTTCGCTGATCGAGCAAGGACAGCACGACGTCGCTCCGAACCGCCGCCGTCGAGCTGCGCGGCGACTGGTCGATCATGGACATGAAGCCGATCGCTTCGTTCGGACCGCAGACTTCGACGATCTTGTCCTCGATCGTCATCTCGATGACGCCCGACTGGACGACGTACATGCAGCTTCCGGGATCGCCGCGTTTGAACACGATGCTTCCCGCCGGAAACGAGACGTTGACGCCGGCACTCTCGGCGAATTTGCGCATATCGATGTCGGCCACGGCTGAAATCCCAATCTTCGAGCAAGGCAATATCGCCGACGATAAATGGCGCTGCCCGAGCGAGTCAAACAGCCGACACCTTGATCGCGTCGGGGTCTATCCAGCGGGCGGGATCGGCGTCGCGCGCCGAAACAGATTCGGAATTTGTGTCGCGCTCCAAGCCCCGAACACCGCGAGCAGTGCGATCGCGGCCAGCGAAACATAGAGCAGCGGATGGCCGGATTGCGCGAGCGATCCCTCGACGGCGAAGAACGATCGGATCGTCGCCATCACCGAATTCGCGATCGCGATCCCCGCCGCTCCGCCGAGGAAGGCCAGCACGATGCTGGCCAGCCAACCCAGCGGACCGCGTCCGTTGGTCCATGCGTCATGGATACCCACCGCCAACATCGCGAGAACGACGATCAGCAGCACGGTCATCGGGCCGCCGACGCTCGAATCGTTGGCGACGATGCCGAGCAAGGCGGCGACGAAAGTGATCGATGCGATTGTTTTCATATCGGCTTGGTCGAAACGACGGCATGGTCGGTTCAAGAGCGTGAACGCCGGCGCTGTCCCGACGTCGCGCCTCACCGATACCGCTCACAGCTGGAGACGCTCGAGGCCGATAAAGCCTCTCGTTTATCAGCATGTTCGCGCGCTGGAGCGGGTGGAGGGAATCGAACCCTCGTATTCAGCTTGGAAGGCTGCTGCTCTACCATTGAGCTACACCCGCGTCGGCGATCAGTTAACACGCGATATCGAACGCCTCAACCTGTCGTCGATGTAAAACACGCTATGGCGTGGCCGAGCTTTCCCGTCTCGTGGAGTCGATGAGGACCAACATGGCGGAACCGCGCCAAAGGCGGCCTTGAACGCCGGACGCGCGAGTGTTGACTTTGCCCCGCCGCATCGCCCATAAACGCGCCGAACCGTTGGCCCTGTTCGGGTTGCGTGTCTGCCTCGTATAAGGCCTTGCCGCGCAAGCGGTTTGACCCTGTGCGGTAACAGGCGGGGGAGTGTCCCGAGTGGCAAAGGGAGCTGACTGTAAATCAGCCGTCTTATGACTTCGAAGGTTCGAGTCCTTCTTCCCCCACCAGTTTTGCTTCCCCACCATTTTCGATTTGCCCCCGGATTTGCCCCCGATCGCCTCGCACCTCAAGCCTTTACCATGAATGACCGAGACCGTAAGCCCGGACGAGAGAAGGCGCGGTTTCTGCGTGGGCCCGGTCAGAAGTTCGAGAAGCGACCGAAAAACGCCCCGTCTCGCGACCGCGACCCACGCGACGAGGACGCCCCCGTAATTCTTTACGGCTGGCACACGGTGTCGGCCGCGTTGGCCAATCCGCGCCGCACGATCCGCAAATTGATTCTCACCGAGAACGCCGTCCACCGTCTTGCGGACGAGAACATCGCCCTGCCCGTCACGCCACAGATCGTAAAGCCGGGCGAAATCGACATTCGGCTCGGCGCGGATGCCGTGCATCAAGGCTTGCTTGCGGAAGCCGATCATCTCGACCAGCCCGACATCGCCGACTTGGCGCTCGAGGGCATCGTGCTGGTGCTCGACCAGATCACCGATCCGCACAATGTCGGCGCGATCCTTCGCTCGGCCGCAGCCTTCGGTGTGAAAGCCGTCGTCACCACCGCGCGTCACAGTCCCGAAGCGACAGGCGTGCTCGCGAAGTCGGCGTCGGGCGCGCTCGAAATGGTGCCGATGGTCAGCGTGCAAAATCTGGCGCGCGCGTTGAACGAATTGAACGACCGCGGTTTCCTGACCGTCGGTTTGGACTCCGAAGGCGGCGACGAACTCGCGACGATCGCGTTGCGTCAGCCGCTCGCGCTGGTGCTAGGCGCCGAAGGCAAAGGCTTGCGTCAATTGACCCGCGACACTTGCAGCGCCGTTGCGCGGCTCGATATGCCCGGCGAGATCAAGAGCCTCAACGTCTCCAACGCCGCTGTGCTGGCGCTGTATATCGGCGCGAGCCGGCTCGGCCTGATGCGCTAAAGACATTGCCACAACAAAACCCGCCTGCAGTGTCCTGCAGGCGGGTCTGTCGTGACGTATCGAGCGATCAGTAGAAGCGGCGCAGCGGGCGCTGATACTGGCGCGAATAGCTGTAGCCGGGACCGGCGCTCATGCGCTGGCTGTAGCCGTAGCGCATCTGCGGGCGACCGCCGTAGCCGTAGTTCTGACGATAGCTGCCGTAGCCGTAGTTCTGGCGATAGCCGCTGTGGCCGTAGTTCTGGCGATAACCGCCGTAATAGACCGGGCGCGGACGCCACGGGCGATACGACGAGCGCGACCCGTAGCTATAGATCGCCGGACCGCCGCTGTAGCCCGCCGCCGAATAATGCGTCATCGCATTGGCATAGGGACCGCCATTGTAACCGTAGTCCTGCTGATAGCTCGGAGCCGGTGCGTAAGCTGCCGGACCGGCATAGACCGGGCCCTGATTGGCGTAGTAATACTGAGGAGACGGCTGCGGCAGCACGCTGTAGCCATATCCGCCGCCGTAACCGACCGCAGCATAACCGCCGCCGTAGCCGTAACCCGCGCCGCCGCCATAACCATAGCCGTTATAGCCGCCGCCATAATAGCTGGACGACGCATAGCCACCGCTATAGCCGCCGTAATAGCTTCCGCCGCCGCACGTGCTGACGTAGCCGCCGCAGGGCGAGCACGAGCTGAACAGCCCGCGGCCGCCGCAGGCCGAAGCTGGAGCCGCCGTCACGGTGACGACAGCCGCCGCTGCAACAAGTCCATAGATCATCTGACGCATTACTCTCTCCTGTCGGTGTTTTTTTGTTGGTCGATTTTAGTTTCGGTATTTCCGGGCTGAACTGTCCGGGAAATTGGGCTGTCCCGCGGCGGGCGGTGCGACGATCACGGGCGGCGGATCGAACGGCACTTGGAGTTGCGGCGCGGGTGGCGCGGACTGCGCCGAATACGATCGCGAATAGCTCTCGGCCGGCTGCGGCAATTGCCGGTTCGCCGGCGGCTCGATTTCGAGGCGGCCGTATCCCGGCAACGCGCCCGCGCTCGGAAAATATCGCCCCACCCGGGGGTTCGGATCGATCGGGCGGCCACCATAGATCGTCGGCTGGACATGGACGCTGCGTGCAAGACCCCAATCGCCTTCGATCACCGTATAGGACGCATCGATTCCGTTGATGATGATCGGCACGCCCGCACGTCCGGGAATGACGACCGCAGTGCCGCCGGCTTGCGCCGTCAGCGTCGTCGCGACCAAAATCATCAGGGCGTATGCGTTGCGCATCGTGGCTGCCTTTGCGTGTGAGGATGACCTTACCGGAAGGCAGCGCAGCAAGGGTTAAAGCCCGATGCCAAACTGCCGGTAAGCCTAACGCGCACGGATGCGACGACCTTCAAATCCAAATCGTTGCGGAGAAAAAGCGTTAACGTTGGGGTGACTGGTGCCGGTTGAGAGGATTGAACTCCCGACCTTCGGTTTACAAAACCGCTGCTCTACCGCTGAGCTAAACCGGCGACGGCAGAGAGCTATCAGCGCCGCCCGCGCCGGACAAGGCCGTTGACGCATCAGGCCGTTGACGCATCAGGCCAAACGCAAAAAGGCCGGCGCGAGGCCGGCCTTCGTTATGTCGATCAATCTACCTGTCAATATTTCGCGACGACAGGACCGCCCCAGCCGAAGCGATAGTTGATACCGGCCTTCACAGTATGTTCGTCGTTGCGATAGTTCGCCCCGACGACATCCGCGGGACCGGAGGTGATCGTGGTGTTGCCGAAATTATAATACTGATATTCGGCCTTCGCCGACCAGTTCGGCGCGAACATGTATTCCAGACCTGCACCGACCGTGTAGCCATCCCGTTTGCTGCTCGCAGTGAAGGCTGCTGGCGTGCCACCCGCTGACGTGATCCCGAGCGAATTGTCGCGGTACGCGTAACCGCCCTTCGCATACAGCAGCGCCGGACCCCACGTGTAACCGAGACGGCCCGTGACCGAGCCGAGACCACGATCATTGTCGGTCAGCGTCGAGCCGCCGGCGAAGGCGGCGTTTCTGTCGTTGCTGGGCAGCCAGCTATACTGCGCCTCGATACCGACCACCCAATTGCGGGCGAATTGGTAGTCGGCGCCGCCCTGGATGCCGCCCATAAAGCGGCCGTTGTTGCCGAAGATAGCGTTATCGCCACCGAATGCTCCGCCGACATTGCCGCCGATGTAGAAGCCGGTCCAATTATAGACCGCTTCAGGCGCCGTATAGGCCGGAGCCTTCGCATAGGTGCGCGGCTTCAGGTCGGCGGCGAAGGCCGGTGCCCCGAGAGCGACAAGCGCTGCGGTGGTGAGCAGGAATTTTTTCATCGTAGACCCCTTCGTGATAGGGCAGACCTTCGAAAAACAACATGGCCTCAGTTTGGTTGCATCACGGCGAAGCGGCAGCACCAAAGGTGCGCAATGTCACAATGCGGCTGGATGAAAGTCGGTCGATCGGCAGGCCGGGTTCAACGGGCTGTTCAGCGAGACATCGCCTCAAGCTCCGGAAACGGCGCGTAGGTGGCGTCCGCGCATAAATCGCCGAGTTCTTCGACCACCTTGTCGAGCCGGCCGTCGCGATAGACGACGCCGCGCACCCGGATACCGCGGTAGCCGCCGTCGGATTCGCGCGGATTGAACTTCAGGCAGCTCAAAAAGAGCTGTTTGCCGCCGATCGTGCGTTGAACGGGCTCGGCCATCGCAGCGTCATGAACCGCCACGGGATCGGTCAGATAGTTACGAAAGAAGGCCAGCAGTTCAGTCTTGTAACTCGCCGGAAACGATTGTCCGCGCTCGACGCGGTCGCCTTCCAGCACCGACCCCAGCCCGCAGCCCCCGAGCGCCGCCGCGAGCATCAGCCACGCGCCGGTCTTTGCACACTGTCCCACGGCCCTGCCCCCCGTCCCCGCCGGTTGCAATTAGGGATGCGCGCGGCGGTACGCAACGGGCGCGTCGCGCGACGACGATCGACGCCGTCGTATAGACGGACGGCTGGCGCGTCGTATAGACGAGCGGCAGGCGAATTGTGTCGCCGTTCGAGGCCAGTCGTATGACGTCAACCGCCGGATATGACCGGATCGCCTTCGTCGCGAGCACCAGCGCGGAAGCGCAGCAGGCGCTCGGTCAACTGAGTGCGCTCTACGGCAACGCCGATCCGGCCGAGGCCGACATCATCGTGGCGCTCGGCGGCGACGGCCTGATGCTTCAGACGCTGCATCGTCACATGCGCTCCGACAAGCCGATCTACGGCATGCATCGCGGCACCGTCGGCTTTCTGATGAACGAATATTCGCCGCACGATCTGCGCACGCGCCTCGCCGCCGCGCGCGACACCATGATCCATCCGCTGCTGATGCGTGCGACGGACGTCCACGGCGTCGTGCACATCCATCATGCGATCAACGAAGTATCGCTGTTTCGCCAGAGCGCGCAGGCGGCCCGCTTGCGTATCCTGATCGACGAGCGCGAGCGGATGTCGGAGTTGGTCTCCGATGGCATTCTCGTTGCGACGCCGGCCGGCTCGACGGCCTATAATCTGTCGGCACAGGGACCGATTTTGCCGATCAACGCAGCGCTGTTGGCGTTGACGCCGATCAGCGCTTTCCGGCCTCGGCGCTGGCGCGGCGCGCTGCTGCCGAACACCGCCTTCGTGGTGATCGAGGTGCTGGAGGGCGACAAGCGCCCGGTCGCCGCCGTCGCCGACCACGACGAAGCCCGCGACGTGCGGCGCGTCGAGGTGATCTCCGACAAGACCATCTCGATGCGGATGCTGTTCGATCCCGGCCACAGCCTCGAAGAGCGGATCCTGAGCGAGCAGTTCAATTATTGATAACGTTTCGTTAACCACGTTTGCCTAGGTTCGGGTCGACGCCGCATCCGCGTCGCGACGAGCCGAACCATGTTCCGCATCGACTTCAACAAGCTGCGCTTCCTCGTTTGCGACGACAATCCGCACATGCGCCGCGTGCTGCGGACGTTGCTGCATTCGTTCGGCGCGCGCGAAGTGCATGAAGCCGAGGAAGGCGCGACCGCGCTCGAGATGTACAGCCATTACGTGCCGGATATCGTCATCACCGATTGGTCGATGCCGATTTTCGACGGCCTCGAATTGACGCAGATGATCCGGCAACCGGGGTCGTCGGGCAATCCCTACGTGCCGATCATCATGCTGACCGGCCATTCCGAGAAGCGCCGCGTCACCATCGCGCGCGACGCCGGCGTCACCGAATTTCTCGCCAAGCCGATTTCGGCCAAGGCGCTTTATCAACGCATCCTGAGCGTCGTGGTCAGCCCGCGGCCCTTCATCAAGACGAAAACTTATTTCGGACCCGACCGCCGTCGCAACACGACGGCCAAATATATCGGGCCCGAGCGCCGCAGCGGCGGCGAAGCCGAGATCGTTCAGCAACCGTCGTTGATCGACAAAGCGCGCAGCGAAAGCTGAGCAACGGGAGCCCGTCGATGCAAAGACCCAAACCTCCCGTGCTCGACGTGCAGAGCTTTGCGGATCACCACATCATCACCCAACCGAACCCGTTGCGCGCTGCCGTGCGTCGCATCGACCCGCGCGATTCCGACGATCCGATCGCCCGTGCCGAAAAGGCATTGGCGGGCCTGTCCGGCGAATTTCAGCAATGGATGAACATCGAATGCGAACGCCTTGCTGCCGCGCACGAGACGATGCAGGCCAAAGGCGTTAGCAGCGCGACCCGCAACGAACTGTTTCGGGCCGCGCATGACATCAAAGGGGACGCAGCGACTTTTGGTTTTCCTACGGCGGGTGCTGCGGCCGAAAGCCTGTGCCGGATTATCGAACACGCGCCCGACCTCGCCGCCGTGCCGGCCGGTTTGATCGCGCACCATATCAACGCGATTCAGGCGATCATTCGCGAGAACGCGGGCATCGATACCTCGGGAATGGCCGGCGAGCTGAGCCGCAAATTGCGCGGCGTCGCCGACGAATATCTCAAGGCCGTCAATCACGACCGGCCCGAGCACCTCGAGGCGATTTTGGCGCCGAGCATCGTGCCGTCAGCCTGAACGTTATTTAGCTCTGATGTGCGCAGCGATATCTAGACTGCGATAATCCTCAAGCCGCCCGAGCGAACGCGAACGGCGTCACCACGTCGCCTGCGAGTTCGTCGCAAAACAAGCGTGCTTCCTCGCGGGCGGATTCCATCGCGAAGCGCCGCAGCAACACCAGCAATTGATCCGAACTGGATTCGTCCGTTTCGCACAGCGTCAGCACGCGCTCGACGATGCGACGGCGCAAACGCGTCTCGCCGCCGATGGTCGCGACGAAGCCGATCTCATGATGGGCCGCAACGGCGGCCTTGAACGCGGGCAAGGCCGAGGACGGCAGGCCCGCGCGCGTCAGCAACGCATGCAGACTGGAGCCGCCGGTGTCCTGCAAAATCGCCGACACCCGGCTCTGCGGCAATCCCGTCAATTCGGTCAGCGCATAATCGAACAACTCCATGTTGCCCGACAGCAGCGCGCGCAAAATGAGACCCGAGGTCAACTGGCCGACGGCGCGCAGATGCCGGACCAAACCGCGCATGTCGTCGCCGCGCGACGCCGCTGCGATGTGAACGGTCGAGCGATCCAGCGCTTCCGACGCAATCCGCCCGGCCCGATCGGCCGACAACCAATTCTTGCCGATCACAAACTGCGCCAAGGTCTCGGACAATTTCGCGACTAACGCCAGCCGCGTTGCCGCCGGCAAGCCGTCGAGCATCAGCATCGCCTCGCGGATATCGGCGACGTGGCCGTGGCGCTCGACGATGCGATCCCACGACAGCGCGATCAGTTCGGCATAGGGATTTTGAATGAGTTCATAGACGGCGGCTGCGGTGCCGACTTCGGCGATGGCCGCGCAAACCGAGGCCGGCAGATCGATGCGTCGCGCGACCGCGCACTGCATCGCGCATGTCCCGGTCGCGACGAGATCGACGAGATCGGCGTCGAGCAAAAGGGGCGAGTGTTCGAGCAGAGGCAACGCGATCGACGGCTGATCCTGCGACAGCGCTTGCACGATGGCGGCCGGCGCGTTGGCGCTGCGGGCAAATGTTTCGGCCATCGCCTGCCGCACCAGCGGCGAGGGATCGTCGAGCAGCATGAGCAGCGCGCCCTCGGCGGCGGCGGCGTCGTCCACCGACAATTCCGACAGCAGCCAGGCACGCGCCAGAGCCCGTGTCGCTTCGGCGCGCTCGCTTGCGGGAGCGGTCCGTACCCAATTGATGAAATGCCGAACGATCATGTTTAAGCCGGCTTACGCAACAGAACGACGCCGTGACGCGGCGCCACTGTCAAACAAAATAAACCATGCAACTTAAAAAAGCGTTCACCATAAATGCCCGGTTTCGTTGAGGTTTTGTTAACGAGCGGGGGCAACGAGGATGCGCCGTCATCCTGAGGTGCAATGATCGCCGCACACTTGCGCGCGATCATTGCCTCGAAGGATGGGAGACGGGCACCGTGCAAGCAGCCATCCTGCGAGGCAAGGTGGATCGCGCAAAAGCGCGACCCACTTGCACCTCAGGATAACGCTTTCATTCGGCGGTCACAGACCCCTACCCGCTGAACGCGCCGCTGCGATCGCTGAACAGATCGAGCGGCTGCGGCGCGCGCACGCGCGGCGTCGCGGTTGACGACGCGGCCGACGTCAGCGACGATGCGTTGCCCCACAATTCCTGCACGGCGGGCGAGACCGGCGCGGCACGGTCGCCGGCCTGAAACAGCGTGCGGAAATTCGGCCCGTTGTCCGCGGTAGCCGAGGATGACGAAGCGAGTACCGGCGTTACGTTTCGCGCGGTCGGAAAGCTCGACAGATACGCGGCAG
>JANMAN010000341.1:0-4399 GCA_031359885.1 Tardiphaga sp.
ACCATCAAGCTCACAGTCAATGGCAAGTCCGTGTCCGCCGATGTCGAGGACCGGATGCTGCTGGTCAACCTTCTACGCGACCATCTCAATCTGACCGGCACCCATGTGGGCTGCGACACCTCGCAATGCGGCGCTTGCATCGTCCATATCGACGGCCGCGCCGTGAAATCCTGCACAACTCTGGTGGGCCAAGCCAACGGTGCCAACGTCACCACCATCGAGGGCATCTCGCGCGGCGACGAACTGCATCCGATGCAGGCGGCGTTCCGCGACAATCATGGCCTGCAATGCGGCTACTGCACGCCGGGCATGATCATGTCGGCGATCGACATCGTCAATCGGCACGGCGGTCAACTCGACGAGCACACCGTTCGCCAGGAGTTGGAAGGCAACATCTGCCGCTGCACCGGCTATCACAATATCGTCAAATCGGTGCTCGACGCCGCCGGCCGCATGAACGTAGCGCAGGCCGCCGAATAATTTTCGCTCGATTTCATTTGCGGCTGGCTTTCGCAGGAAGCGGCCGAGACATCACTCCGGCAGGGAGATCCCGACATGGGCGTTGAAGGCATTGGCGCGAGCGTCGTTCGCAAGGAAGACAAGCGTTTCATCACCGGCCGCGGCCGCTACGTGGACGACATCAAAGTGCTGGGCATGACCCACGCGCATTTCATTCGCAGTCCGCATGCGCACGCGAAAGTCGTGAGCATCGATGCGACGGCTGCGAAGAACATGCCCGGCGTTGTCGATGTGCTGACAGGCCAGCAACTCGTCGACGACAAAATTGGAAATCTGATCTGCGGTTGGGCGGTCTCGTCGAAAGACGGCACACCGATGAAGATGGGCGCATGGCCGGCCATGGCGCCGGAGACCGTGCGCTTCGTCGGACAGGCCGTCGCGGTCGTTATCGCGGAGACGAAGAACCTCGCGAAGGACGCTGCCGAAGCGGTCGTCGTCACCTATGAAGAACTCCCCGCCATCCCCGACATCAAGGCCGCGATCGCATCGGGCGCGGCGCAGTTACATCCGGAAGCGCCGGGCAACGTCGTCTACGATTGGGCGATCGGCGACGAGGCTGCGACCAAGGACGCCTTCAGCAAGGCTGCCAACGTCGTCTCATTGGAATTGTTGAACAATCGCCTCGTGCCGAACGCGATGGAGCCGCGCGCGGCGCTCGCCGAATACAACGACGCGGAAGAACATTTCACGCTGCACACGACATCGCAGAATCCGCATGTCGCACGCCTCGTCCTGTCGGCATTCTACAACGTCGCGCAGGAGCATAAACTACGCGTCGTGGCACCCGACGTCGGCGGCGGCTTCGGCTCGAAGATATTCATCTACCCGGAAGAAATGGTGGCCCTCTGGGCCGCGAAAAAAACCCGACGCCCGGTGAAATGGGCGAGCGACCGCACCGAAGCGTTTCTGACCGACGCGCATGGCCGCGACCATCTCAGCCATGCCGAGATGGCGTTCGATGCCGACAACAAAATTCTCGGCCTGCGCGTCAAGACCCACGCGAATTTCGGCGCGTACATGTCGCTGTTTTCGTCGTCGGTGCCGACCTATCTCTACGCAACGCTTTTGTCCGGCCAGTACAACATCCCGGCGATTTATGCCGAGGTGATGGGCGTCTACACCAACACCACGCCGGTCGATGCCTACCGTGGCGCCGGCCGCCCGGAAGCGAGCTATCTGCTCGAACGCTTGATGGAAACCGCCGCGCGCCAGTTGAAGGTCGATCCGGCCGAGCTTCGTCGTAAGAACTTCATTACGCAATTCCCGCATCAGACGCCGGTCATCATGGCGTATGACATCGGCGATTTCGGCGCGTCGCTCGACGTCGCGTTGAAGGCGATCGATTACTCAGGCTTTCCGGCGCGCAAGGCGAAAGCCAAAAGCGAAGGCAAGCTGCGCGGGATCGGCTTCTCCTGCTATATCGAGGCCTGCGGCATCGCGCCGTCGAAAGCGGTCGGTTCGCTCGGCGCTGGTGTCGGCCTGTGGGAATCCGCGGAGGTCCGCGTCAATCCGGTCGGCACCATCGAAGTGCTGACGGGATCGCACAGTCACGGCCAAGGCCACGAGACGACCTTCGCGCAACTCGTCGCCGGCCGGCTCGGCATCTCCGTCGATCAGGTGCAGATCGTTCACGGCGATACCGACAAAGTTCAGTTCGGCATGGGCACCTATGGCTCGCGCTCGGCAGCAGTCGGCATGTCCGCTATTTTCAAAGCGATGGAAAAAGTCGAAGCCAAGGCCAAGAAGATCGCAGCGCATCTGCTGGAGGCCAGCGACGGCGACATCGTCATCGAGAACGGCGAGTTCAAGGTCACCGGCACCGACAAATCGATCGCGCTGCCGATGGTCGCGCTCGCCGCCTACACCGCGCACAATCTGCCCGACGGCATGGAGCCCGGCCTCAAGGAAGGTGCGTTCTACGACCCGACCAACTTCACCTTCCCGTCGGGGGCCTACATCTGCGAGGTCGAGATCGATCCCGGCACCGGCAAGACCGAGATCATCGATTTCGTCGCAGCCGATGATTTCGGCCGGCTGATCAACCCGATGATCGTCGAGGGCCAGGTTCATGGCGGGCTCGCGCAGGGCATCGGTCAGGCATTGCTCGAAGGCGCTTATTACGACGAGAACGGCCAGCTCATCACTGCGTCCTTCATGGACTACGCGATGCCGCGCGCCGACGATCTGCCGTCGTTCAAGCTGTCGCACACCACGACGCTATGTCCCGGCAATCCGCTCGGCGTGAAGGGCTGCGGCGAGGCCGGCGCGATCGGCTCGTCGCCCGCCGTCATCAACGCCATCACGGACGCCATCGGCCACAACGTCATCGAGATGCCGGCGACGCCGAGCCGGGTCTGGACCGCGATGCAGTTGCAGCAGGCTGCGGAGTAATTTCGTCGTCATTGCGAGCCGGATCATATCGACGTCCTCGTCGAAATGATCCGAGCGAAGCAATCCAGTCTTTTGAACAAGCAAGAACTGGATTGCTTCGTCGCTTTGGGTCTCGAAGGCGAGAACCAGCGTTCCTCGCAATGACGAGAGGTTGTCGATTTCTTAGAAACAGGCTCACGGGAGCACGTCCATGTACGAGACCACCTATCACCGCCCGACCGGCATCGACGACGCCGTTGCTTTGTTCTCCAAGGGAGCCGACGCGACATACTTGGCCGGCGGCCACACGCTGATCCCCGTCATGAAGCAGCGGCTCGCCGCGCCGAGCGACGTGATCGATCTCGGCCGCATCAAGGATCTGGTCGGCATCGAAGTGACCGGCGACGCACTGATCATCAAGGCCGCAACGACCTATTACGACATCACGCAAAGCGCCGAGGCCAAGCGCGCGATCCCAGCGATCGTGCATCTGACGAGCGTGCTCGGCGATCCCGCGGTGCGCTATCGCGGCACGGTGGGCGGCTCGCTCGCCAACAACGATCCGGCGGCGGATTACCCGGCTGCGGTTCTGGCGCTCGACGCCACGATCAAGACCAATAAGCGCGACATCAAGGCGGCGGAATTCTTCACCGGTTTGATGTCGACTGCTTTGCAAAGCGGCGAGATCATCACCGCCGTGTCGTTCCCGATACCTGCGAAGGCCGCTTATTCCAAGATGCGCCACCCGGCGTCCCGCTTCGCGCTGACCGCCGTGTTCGTCGCCAAAATCAAATCCGGCGAAGTCCGCGTCGCCGCCACCGGCGCATCGTCGTCCGGCGTGATGCGTGTGCCCGCGATCGAGCAGGCGCTGTCTGCGAATTGGTCGGCAGCGGCATTGGACAATATTACGGTGTCGCCGGACGGCATGATGGCGGACATCCACGGCTCGGCCGCCTATCGCGCAAACCTGATCAAGGTGATGGCACAGCGTGCGGTGACCGAAGCCGGCTGATCTTACGTGACCGACAAGAGACTCTACGCACCCGCCGCGCTGCGCAACCGCGATCCGATCCTCGACGTGTTGCGCAGCGTGTTGCCGCGCGACGGACGCGTTCTGGAAATCGCGAGCGGCAGCGGCGAGCATGTCGTGCACTTCGCGCGCGATTTGCCTGGGCTGACGTTTCAGCCGTCCGATCCGAGCCTCGAGGCCGTGCACAGCATCGACGCATGGATGGCTGATGCGGAGCTGCGCAATGTCGAACCGCCGATGCAGTTCGACGCAACGCAGGCCGAATGGCCGTTCCAGGACCTTGCGGGCATCATCTGCATCAACATGATCCACATCTCGCCTTGGCAGTCGACCGAAGGTCTGATGCGCGGCGCGGCAGCAAGCCTCGCACCCGGCGCGCCGCTCTATCTCTACGGTCCGTTTCGGCGCAGCGAGGTCGCGACCGCCGACAGCAACGAAGCGTTCGATTCAAGCTTGCGGTCGCGCAATCCGGATTGGGGC
>JANMAN010000355.1:0-1709 GCA_031359885.1 Tardiphaga sp.
TGTCGCCGAAGGATTTGCGCAGGCCTTTGATCGTCAGCGCAAGCCCTCTCGTGGGTTCGCGCTGCCCCACGAATTCGGGGACATCCACCGGCTGCGCATCGGGATACAATTTTCGAACGGACTGATTCATGAGGGTGCTCACTTCAATTGAAACGCGGGATGCCAAGACAGCGTCAGACGCTCCAGCACCCGCGACGCGGAATCAGCCAGCTTGCCGAGCAGCGCATAGATCAAGATCGACAGCACGACGATGTCGATCTGCATAAACTCGCGCGCCTGCATCGCCATGTAGCCGAGCCCCGACGACGCCGCGATGGTCTCGGCCACGATCAGCGCCAGCCACATGATGCCAAGCGCGAACCGCAACCCGACAAAGATCGATGGCAGCGCGCTCGGGAAAATCACACGACGGAACAGCTCGCCATTGCTCATGCCGTAGATCCGGCCCATCTCGATCAACTGCGGATCGACCGTGCGGATGCCATGCAGCGTGTTCAGATAGATCGGAAAGAACACGCCGAGCGCCACCAGAAACAGCTTCGCGGACTCGTCGATGCCGAACCACAGGATCACAAGAGGGATCAGCGCCAGATGTGGCACATTGCGGATCATCTGCAATGTGGTGTCGGTGAGCTTGCTGCTCAGCGACGACAGGCCGTTGGCAAGCCCGAAGGCAAAGCCGATGCCGCCACCGATCGCGAAACCGACGGACGCGCGCCAGAACGACACCCAGATGTTACGAGCGAGTTCGCCGGTCAGTACGAGATTCCAGCCGGCAAGTGCAACGTCGCTCGGCGCGGGCATCACGCGCGCAGGTATAAGCCCGGCCATGCTTGCGGCTTGCCAGACGACAAGCAGCGTCACCGGGACGATCCACTGCGTCAGGCCACTGAAACCAGGCAGACGGAACGCACGCAGGCGCGGGAGACTTTCGACGAGACTCATGACGTCAGGCTTTCTTCACGAGCGGAATGCGTTCGTGCCCGACCATCTCGCCTAACGGCCCGTTGGGCGCACGTAACGGCGTGACGTTGTCGTGTTGCTGCAAAGACAACAGCGGAAACACCAATTCGGCGAAGCGATAGGCTTCTTCGAGATACGGGTAGCCCGACATGATGAACGTATCGACGCCGACATCCTGATACTCGCGGATACGCGCCGCCACCGTCTGCGGATCGCCGACGAGCGCGGTCCCCGCCCCGCCACGGACGAGGCCGACACCGGCCCAAAGGTTCGGGCTGATTTCAAGCTGATCCCTGCGGCCGCCATGCAGTTGCGCCATGCGCTGCTGCCCGACCGAATCCATCCGAGCGAATACTTTCTGCGCGGCAGCAACCGTGTCGTCGGTGACATACTGAATCAAATCTTCGGCTGCCTTCCACGCCTCGGCGTTGGTCTCACGCACGATCACGTGCAGACGAATACCGAACGACAGCTTACGACCGCGCTTTTCAGCAGCGGCTTTCACGCGCGCGACTTTCTCGGCGACCTGTGCCGGCGGCTCGCCCCATGTCAGATATTTGTCGACCGTATCCACCGCGACGTCGATGCCCGCATCGGACGAGCCACCGAAATACAGCGGCGGTCGCGGCGACTGCACCGGCGGAAACAGCAGCCGGCCATCTTCGATGCGGAAATGCCTGCCCTCGACATTCACGGTGTTGCCCGCGAGGAGGTCGCTATAAATATTCAGGAATTCACTCGTGACC
>JANMAN010000360.1:0-3310 GCA_031359885.1 Tardiphaga sp.
CGATGCCAAGCTTTACGAGATCGGTGCAGGAACGAGCGAAATCCGCCGCATGCTGATCGGGCGGGAGCTGTTTACGAAGACGGGGTGAATGAAGCCAAAACCCAAAGCCGTCATTGCCGGGCAAGAGCCGTCGGCGATGACTTCGTCGCCGGTCGTGCTCGCCGACCCGGCAATCCATCATCTTAGAATAATTTTTTGATGGATGGCCGGATCAAGCCCGGCCATGACACGCATTATGCGTTGGACCGTTGGGCTTCACTTGCACTCACTTCCCAAACCCGTTCACCTTCGCAACCCAAACCCGCACATCGGCGAGCACCTCTGGCAACAACGTGCGTACCTCGGCGACGGTCATGCCGGGCCTGATGCGCGGATGGTAGAGGATGTTCAGCAAATACTGGTCGTAGATGTCGAAGAAGCCCATGTGCACGTCGTCGTTGAACATGGTCCACGGCACGGTGTCGGTGTCGTTGATCGGGCCGAGCGATTGCAGCACTTCTTCGTAGGCGCAATCGAGAAAAACGAAGTCGCCATTGTCGATAGTCAGGATGACGTCGGAATGTTCGATGGCGAATTGCTCGTTCTTGCGGAAGCCTGACAGGCATTGCGGATCGAGCGACTCGCGAATAGCGCGGGCACGCTCCGCGCCATAGGCCGTCGTGATCGTGCGGTGCAGATCGCGATCGCGCACCAGCCGGATCAGGACGTTGGACTCATCGCGATTCTCCGCGATCGCAATGTCCAGATGATGCACCAGCCGCGAGATGTCGGTGATGACGCCGGTCAACTGCGCCTTGCGGTCGGCGCGGCGGTCGCCGTCCACGTAGACCCGCACCGGGCCATCATATTTGCGGATCCGATCGACGCGCCCGGCGAGGTGGTATTCCGCGCCGAAGGCCGTCTTGAGAAAACCATCGACGATCTCGGCGTCGGTGAACGTCTTTTTCTCGGCGCGCTGCCGCGCTGCGATATTTGGCATATCCGCATCGACCGGTGATGCCGTCAGTCCTGATGCGATGCAAAGCCCGGCCACCGCCAGAGCTTTTAATGTCCGCCTGATACCGGATCGCTGCATGGCAGCAAACCTGCCGCAATCGGCAGTAGCGTGCAAGTTCGGCTTAGTTCTTCACGACCACCTTGGTGCCGACGCCAACTCGGCTGTACAGATCGCTGACGTCTTCATTGGTCATACGAAAGCAGCCTGACGATACAGCCTGTCCGATGGTTTCCGGCTCGTTAGACCCGTGGATGCGATACAGAGTCGATCCCAGATACATAGCGCGCGCGCCGAGGGGATTGTCGACGCCGCCGGCCATGTGGCGCGGCAGATCGGGGCGGCGGCGAAGCATCTGCGCCGGCGGCGTCCAGCTCGGCCATTCCTTTTTGGCGGTGATGCGGTGGGTGCCGCCCCAGCGGAAGCCGTCACGACCGACGCCGATGCCGTAGCGCAGCGCCTGGCCGCCCGGCATCACGAGATACAGACGACGTTCGGATGTCGACACGACGATCGTGCCGGGCTCATGGTTGCCGACGAAGTTGACCGTGGTGCGTGGGATCGAACTCGCACCGCCCGAATAGCCGAACTTGTTGAATCCGCCGCCCATGATCTCGCGTGAGTCGTACTCTTGCGCCGACGCACCATAGGGAGCGGCCAGAAGCGCGGCTGCGGCGGCGGCAATCAGCACCAGACGACGAGTCATCGATCAATCCTCTCAAGTCATTCAATGCCGCGAAACAGCCACAAAGCGCTTCGCTTCGCAACCCACGGCCGCGTGAAAGCTGAAATTCATACGGCGACGTAGCTGAAAAGCCGCGTTAGCGTTACTCGATTGATGTCTAAACCTTTGACGGACCAAGCGAACAATGATTGATCTGGCCTGATCCAATCAAGAAACGGGAGCGAACGCGATGAACGGTGCGGAAAGTCTGGTGCGGACACTGGTGGCGGGCAATGTGAACGTCTGCTTCGCCAATCCTGGAACCTCCGAGATGCACTTCGTCGCTGCATTGGATCGTGTCGAGGGCATGCGCTGCGTGCTCGGCCTCTTCGAGGGCATCGTGACAGGCGCCGCCGATGGATATTTCCGGATGACCGGCACGCCGGCCTCGACGCTCCTGCACCTCGGGCCGGGTCTGGCCAACGGGTTGGCCAATTTGCACAATGCGAAAAAAGCCAATTCCGGCATCGTCAACATCGTCGGCCAGCACGCCGTCTACCATATCGATTATAACGCGCCGCTAACATCAGACATCGAAGGCCTCGCGCGACCGATGTCGGCGTGGGTCAAGACCTCGCCGGATGCAAAATCCGTTGCCAAGGACGGTGCCGAGGCGATCAACGAAGCCCGCCATGCCAAAATAGCGACGCTGATCCTGCCGGCCGATACGGCCTGGAATGAAGCCGACGGCGTTGCGCAGGTGCCTGCCGATAAACAAGAGGCGGGTTACGCGACGGATGCCGTCGAGCAAGCCGCGAAGATTTTGCACAGCGGCGAGCCGACGCTGTTGCTGATGACCGGCGGCGCGTTGACCGACAAAGGCCTCGCGCTGGCGGCGCAGATAGCCGGCAAGACCGGCTGCAAGGTGATGGGTCAGACCTATAATCCGAAGATGGCGCGCGGCCGAGGCCGCTATTCGATCGACCGGATTCCCTACGTGATCGAGGCGGCGCTGCCAATCCTGAAGGATTTCAAACACATCATTCTGGTCGAAGCGAACGACCCGGTCGCGTTCTTCGCTTATCCGAACAAGCCGAGCCTGTTGAAGCCGGAAGGCTGCGACGTGCATCGCATGACAGCGGGCGGTGAGAATTCCGTCGCAGCGCTTGAAGCACTCGCCGGCGCGGTTGGTGCGAAGGCCTCCGACGCGAAGCCGCAGAAGCTGGTCGAAATCGCCAAGCCGACCGGCGCGCTGAACCACGCGTCCATTGCACAAGCGATCGCGATGGCGATTCCTGAAAACGCTATCGTCGTTGATGAGTCCATTACAACCGGCCGCGGATTTTTTCCGCCGACGGCCGCGGCTGCGCCGCACGACTGGCTGCAAAACATGGGTGGCTCGATAGGCTTCTCGACGCCGGTCTCGACCGGTGCAGCGGTGGCTTGCCCGGACCGCAAGGTAATCTGCATGGTCGGCGACGGAAGCGCCATGTACACGCTGCAATCGTTGTGGACGCAGGCGCGCGAAAAGCTCGACGTCGTCACCATCGTGTTCGCCAACCGCATCTACCAGATTTTGCGCGGTGAATTCGACGGCGTCGGCGCCGGCGAACCGGGCCATCGCGCGATGGATATGCTCACGCTCGATCGGC
>JANMAN010000384.1:0-1827 GCA_031359885.1 Tardiphaga sp.
CGCTCGGACACGTAACGCATCAGCAGCTTCGAATCCTTGTAGTCGATCTTCGGCGCATTCGGACCCGTGAACGGGCAGGTCTTGCGACGACGGAAAAACGGACGGCGGGCACCAGCTTCAGACATTTCGATTACTCCTCAATGCCGGCAGCGGGGGCATCGTCGCGCGGACGACGCGGGCCACGATCGCCACGGAATCCACCACCTTCACGGTCGCCGCCACGGAAACCGCCTTCGCGGTCGCCACGGAAGCCGCCGCCGCCGCCACGGTCGTCGCGATCACGATCGCGGTCGGCCTTGCGCATCATCGCGGACGGGCCTTCCTCGTGCTCTTCGACGCGGACGGTGAGGTAACGGATGACGTCTTCGTTAATGCGCTCTTGACGCTCGATTTCGGCGACCACCGCGGAGGGGCCGTCGATGTTCATCAAGACGAAATGCGCTTTGCGATTCTTGTTCATGCGATAGGTCAGCGACCGCACGCCCCAGTTTTCCATCTTCACGACTTTGCCGCCGAGACCTTCGACGATTCCGGTCATCTGGGTGGTGAGGTCTTCGACCTGTTGCGCGCTGGCATCTTGGCGCGCGAGAAATACATGCTCATAGAGAGGCATGGGCGTCCTTTCCTGTGTTAGCGCTGATCCTGGCGGCAAGCCCTTCGAGACCTTCGGAAAGGACCTCGACAAACGCTCAGAAGGCGGGAGCACGGGACGACAGGCCGACTGGCCCTATCTCAACAAAATCGAATGGGATGTTTGCTGAAACCGTCCGTTCAGCTCCCGGCCGGGATCTGCGGATGCGGGCCTTATACGTGTTTTTCTCGCAGAGGCAAGGCAAAGACCCTGCAAAATCGCCCGGTGGCAAAATCGGCCGGTGCATTGACAAAGCGGGCAGCCCCGGTGTCTTACGCCGTCACCTGCGCAATTTCATAGGCATAACATGACGGCGGCATTTACCTTTCCGGGTCAGGGCTCTCAGGCGGTCGGCATGGGCAAGGCGCTGGCCGAACAGTTTCCGGCCGCGCGCGCGGTGTTCGACGAGGTCGATCAGGCGTTGGGCGAGAAGCTGACGGCGATCATCTGGGACGGTCCGGCCGAGACGCTGCAACTGACGCAGAACGCCCAGCCGGCTTTGATGGCGATGTCGCTGGCGACGCTGCGGGTGCTGGAAGCCGAAGCCGGCTTCGATGTCGGCCGTGACGCAGCCTTCGTCGCCGGCCATTCGCTTGGCGAATATTCGGCATTGGCTGCGGCGGGAAGCCTGACGATTTCGGATACGGCGCGGCTGCTACGGACGCGCGGCCTCGCGATGCAGAAGGCCGTGCCGGTCGGCGTCGGCGCGATGGCGGCGCTGCTCGGGCTCGATTACGAGACGGCGGTCGCGGTGGCCGACGAAGCGGCCCAAGGCGACGTATGCCAGGCCGCGAACGACAATGGCGGCGGACAGGTGGTCGTCTCCGGCGACAAGGCGGCGGTCGATCGCGCGCTGGAAATCGCCAAGACCAAAGGCGCCAAGCGCGCGATGCTTCTTCCGGTGTCCGCGCCGTTCCACTGCCGCCTGATGCAGCCCGCCGCCGACGCGATGGCAGAGGCGCTGGCGGGTGTCTCGATCAAGGCTCCCGTTTCGCCGCTGGTATCGAACGTGCTGGCATCTGCGATCACCGACCCCGACGAGATCAGGAGGCGCTTGGTGGAGCAGGTGACCGGCACCGTGCGCTGGCGAGAGTCGGTCGGCTATATGGCGGCGAACGTTGTGACGCATTTCGTAGAGATAGGCGCGGGCATAGTTCTCATCGGCCTCGTTTAGCGCATCGCCGAATGTGCGGTCG
>JANMAN010000431.1:0-6529 GCA_031359885.1 Tardiphaga sp.
GATCGTAAGCCTGTTCTCGGTCATCGCGGTCATCCCCGCGGTGCTGGTGTCGATCGTCGCGAATGTCACGCTCGATCGCGGCCTGGACCGGCTGTTCTCCGGGCCGACGCGCGAGGTGATCGGCAATTCGCTGATCGTCTCGAACGCCTATCTGCACGAGCACGCGCAATTGATCCGCGGTGACATTCTCGGCATGGCCAACGATATCGCGCGCGGCCGTCCGCTTTACGATCAGGATCGCCGCAGTTTTCGCGAGCAGCTCACGATGAGCGCGGCGTCGCGCAATCTTCCCGGCGCGATGTTGATCGACAAAGACGCCAATGTGCTGGAGTCCGCGCAGACGGGCATCAAGCAGGAGTTCACGACGCCGGCGCCGGAATTCCTCGAAAACGTCACCGATGCCGAACCACAGATCGCCGTTTTCATCGAAGCCAATTACGTCGCAGCGGTGATCCGGCTGCGGTCGTTCGAGGACACGTTTCTTTATGTTGCGCGACTGCTCGATCCGCGCGTCGTCGCGCAATTGCGCCAGACCCAGGCCAGCGTCGCCGAATATGCCGAAGTGGAATCGCGCCGTCTCGGCGTGCAGGTCGCCTTCGCGCTGATGTTCACGGTGATCGCGCTCACCGTATTGATGTCCGCCGTGTTGATCGGATTGAATTTCGCCAACTGGCTCGTCGGACCCATCCGGCGTCTGATGGGCGCGGCCAACATGGTCTCGACCGGTGATCTGCATGTGCAGGTGCCCGTCATCAAATCTGAAGGCGACCTCGCGCAATTGGGCGAAACCTTCAACAAGATGACGCAAGAATTGCGAAGCCAGCGCGACGAGTTGGTCAGCGCGAGCGACGTCATCGATAGCCGCCGCCGCTTCATCGAGGCCGTGCTGTCGTCGGCGAGCGCCGGCATCATCGGTGTCGATGCGTCCGGCAGCATCGGCATTCTGAATCGCTCCGCCGAAAAGCTGATCGGGCATTCAGAGTCGGAGACGCTCGGGCATCCGTTGTCGGAGGTGCTGCCCGAACTCGACGACATGATGAAGACCGCACGCGACGGCGCGCAGCGCCTCGTGCAGGGCCAGATCACGATCACGCGCGACGGGCGCGAGCGCAATCTGTCGGTTCGCGTTAGCGCCGAGCAGACCACGCAGTCGCGCGACAGCTACATCATCACGCTCGACGACATCACCGATCTCGTCGCGGCGCAGCGCACCTCGGCCTGGGCCGACGTGGCGCGCCGTATCGCGCATGAGATCAAGAATCCGCTGACGCCGATCCAATTGTCGGCCGAGCGGATTCGCCGGAAATTCGGCAAGGTCATCATCGACGACAAGCAGATCTTCGAGCAGTGCACCGACACCATCGTGCGTCAGGTCGATGACATCAGGCGCATGGTGGACGAGTTCTCTCGGTTCGCACGGATGCCGAAACCCGTCATCGAGGGCGAGGACGTCGCCGATACGGTGCGGCAGGCGGTGTTCCTCATGCGCGTCGGTCATCCCGACGTCGATATTCAGGCCGAGATCAAGGACGAACCGATGCGCGCGCGCTTCGACCGTCGGCTGATTTCGCAGGCGCTGACCAACATCATCAAGAACGCGACCGAGGCGATCGAGGCGGTGCCGGCGGACGAACTCGGCAAGGGCAAGATCGACGTCATCGCCGCGCGCGAAGACGAAGACATCGTGATCGATGTCATCGACAACGGCATCGGTCTGCCCAAGGTCGCGCGCGCGCGATTACTGGAGCCTTATGTGACGACGCGCGAGAAGGGCACCGGCCTTGGCCTTGCGATCGTCGGCCGCGTGCTCGAAGACCATGGCGGCCGGATCGAACTCAACGACGCATCCGACATTCGGCCCGGCGCGCGCGGCGCTTGGATGCGATTGCGGTTCTCGATTTCGGGTCAGAAACCAGATGCAGACGGTGGCGAACCAAAAGCCGCAGCGGATAACAAACAACCTAGTGTCCCGAATCCGAAGTTCGTCAAACCAGACAGCACGCACTTAGGCGAACTTCGGATTCGAGAGGACACTAGCAACCTATAATTTAAGTGTGGTTTTGGTTCGGAAGTTCTCTGAACGAACTCGTCGCAGCAATGCAGAGAACTTCCGAACCACCACACTTGAGCCGAAGTCGCAATCGGCAGCTAACGAGGCAGGCGTGACGCATGGCGAATGATATTCTGATAGTCGACGACGAAGCCGACATCCGCGACCTCGTCGCGGGCATTCTTGACGACGAGGGGTTCGGTACGCGCACCGCGCGCGACAGCGACAGCGCTTTGGCCGAGATCGCCAAGCGTCGCCCGAGCATGGTGTTTCTCGACATCTGGCTGCAAGGCTCGAAGCTCGACGGGCTGCAATTGCTCGAAGCGATCAAGGCCGATCACGCCGAACTGCCGGTCGTAATGATTTCCGGCCACGGCAACATCGAAACCGCCGTCGCCGCGATCAAGCGCGGCGCTTATGATTTCATCGAAAAGCCGTTCAAGGCCGATCGTCTCATTCTGGTGGCAACGCGCGCGCTCGAAACCTCGCGGCTCAAGCGCGAAGTCCGGGAGCTGAAACAGCAGGCTCCGATCGCGAGCACGCTGACCGGCCGCTCGGCCTGCATGAACCAGTTGCGGCAAACGATCGAACGCGCGGCGAAGGCCAACAGCCGCATCCTGATCGTCGGACCCTCGGGAGCCGGCAAGGAATTGACCGCACGCACGCTGCACAACGCATCGGGCCGCTCCGAACAGCCGTTCGTCGTCATCAACGCCGCTGCCATCACGCCCGAGCGGATGGAGGTCGAGCTGTTCGGCATCGAGCAGACCGCCGAGCAGCCGCGCAAGACGGGCGCATTGGAAGAGGCCAATAGCGGCACGCTGTTCATCGACGAAATCGGCGACATGCCGCGCGAGACGCAGAACAAAATCCTGCGCGTGCTGGTGGATCAGACCTTCCAACGCACCGGCGGCACCGCCAAGATCAACGTCGATGTGCGGATCATTTCGTCCACCGCCCGCAACCTCGAAGAGGAAATCGCCGAGGGCCGCTTCCGCGAAGACCTCTATCACCGTCTCTCGGTCGTCCCGATCCGGGTGCCGCCTTTGTCGGAGCGCCGCGAGGACATTCCGGAGTTGATCGAATATTTCATGGAGCAGATTTCGCTCGCCACCGGTCTGCCGAAACGCAAGATCGGCGAAGACGCGATGGCCGTTCTGCAGTCGCATGTGTGGCCCGGCAACGTCCGCCAACTGCGCAACAACGTCGAGCGCGTGATGATCCTCGCTGGCGGCGGACCGGAGGTCGTCATCAATGCGGACATGCTGCCGCAGGATGTCGGTTCGATGGTGCCGGCGATGCCGACCTCGACCAATGGCGAGCACATCATGGGGCTGCCGTTGCGCGAGGCGCGCGAGGTGTTCGAGCGCGATTATCTGATCGCGCAGATCAGCCGCTTCTCGGGCAATATTTCGCGCACGGCGGAGTTCGTCGGCATGGAACGCTCCGCGCTACATCGCAAGCTGAAGGCGCTCGGGGTCGGGTAGGCAACAAGTTCGTCATTGCGAGGAGCGTAAATCGTCGTCTTCGAGGATTTATGCGACGAAGCACACAGTTCTTTTCAGTGGCTCTCTGGATTTGCTTCCGGCTCGCAATGACGCGGAGGGCAAGTGCAAATCAAAACGGAATCTCGATGTCCCGCATCGCCTACGTCAACGGCCAGTACGACCTGATGGGCGCGGCCAGCGTCCACATCGAGGACCGCGGCTATCAATTCGCCGACGGCGTCTACGAGGTTTGCGAAATCCGGGGCGCGAAGATCGTCGACTTCACGAAGCACATGACGCGGCTGCAACGCTCGTTACATGAGCTGCGCATCGCGATGCCGATGGCGCTGGCGTCACTGCGGATCGTGATGCAGGAGGTCGTGCGCCGCAACCGGGTGCGCAACGGCATCGTCTATCTGCAGATCAGCCGTGGCGTGTCCCGCCGCGATCATGCGTTTCCGTTGCAGCCGGTCGCGCCGGCGGTCGTCGTCACCGCGCGCAGCATCGATCCGCGCAAGGGCAGCGACACCGCGGCGCGTGGCATCAAGGTCATCACGCAGCCTGAAAACCGATGGCCGCGCGTGGACATCAAGTCGATCTCGCTGCTGCCGAACGTGCTGGCCAAGCAGGCCGCGCGGGAAAAGGGGGCAGGCGAAGCGTGGTACGTCGATCATGACGGGTTCGTCACCGAAGGCGCATCGAGCAATGCCTGGATCGTCACGCAGGACAACCGCGTGATCACGCGCTCGGCCGACGCCGGCATTCTCGCCGGCATCACCCGCGCGGTGCTGATGGACGTGTTGGCTGCTTTGCAAATGAAGCTGGAAGAACGGCCGTTCACGCCGGCCGAGGCGGCGGCGGCCAAGGAAGCGTTCGTGACGGCGTCGAGCCAGATCGTGATGCCCGTGATCGCGATCGACGATCAACCGATCGGCGACGGCAAACCCGGCATGACCGCGACGCGGCTGCGCGAAGAATTTCACCGCTTCGCCGAATTTGCATGAGATTTTTGCACAGCACCCGGAGAAGCCGTCCAATCCGGCTTGCCTAAAAAGCGCGCCTGGCCTCTAATTGACGCAACCTGTGCCGTGGAGAGGGACATCTACGGACATCGGCGGCTTGAAACCGTCTCGGTAGACCCCGAAGGGGCATCCGACGCGTCTGAGGGCAAAAAACAACAGAACAAGACTGCGGGACAAAAACAATGGCGGCAGACCGCGCACAAAACCTCCAAGACACCTTCCTCAACCACGTTCGAAAGACCAAAACACCGCTGACGATCTTCCTTGTGAACGGCGTCAAACTGCAAGGCATCGTTACCTGGTTCGATAATTTTTGCCTGCTTTTGAGACGAGATGGACATTCGCAGCTTGTCTACAAACACGCGATCTCGACCATCATGCCGGGAGCACCGATCCAGTTGTTCGAAGGCGGCGAGGACGCACCAAGTTGAGAGCCATCTGATTGGAACCTCGAACCTTCCAGGGCGACGCGGATCGCCCGCGCACCGAGCGTAGCGAGCCGACCGGACGCGTCGTCGTCGTCGGGCCGTACTTGCGAAAGCGGCGCGGCGCGGCCGAGCCGCATCCGGATAGTCATGTTCAGGACAGGTCGGCACCCGATCGGGTAGTCCGCGACGCGGCCGCACGGCTCGACGAAGCTGCTGGCTTGGCGCTTGCGATCGATCTGGTCGTCGCCGAAGCCGTGCTGACGCCGATCAGTCAGGTCCGGCCGGCGACCTATCTCGGCAAGGGAAAAGTCGAGGAGATCGTCGCACTGATCGCGGCGCACGAGGCCGATCTGGTCGTGATGGATTGTGCATTGTCGCCGATCCAGCAACGCAATCTCGAAAAGGCTTGGAATACGAAGGTGCTCGACCGCACCGGGCTCATTCTGGAAATCTTCGGCCGTCGCGCCAAGACGAAGGAGGGTTCGCTCCAGGTCGAACTGGCACATCTGAACTATCAACGCAGCCGGCTGGTGCGGTCGTGGACGCATCTCGAGCGACAGCGAGGTGGCTTCGGTTTCATGGGCGGCCCCGGCGAGACCCAGATCGAGGCCGATCGCCGGCTGATCGGCGATCGCATCTCGCGGCTGGAAGCCGAGATCGCCAAAGTGCAGGCGACGCGTCGGCTGCATCGCGCTGGCCGCAAGCGCGTGCCGTATCGCGTCGTGGCGCTGGTCGGTTACACCAATGCCGGCAAATCGACGCTGTTCAATCGCCTGACCCGCGCCGATGTGCAGGCCGCCGACATGCTGTTCGCGACGCTCGATCCAACGTTGCGCGCGCTGACGTTGCCGCATGGCGGCAAAGCGATGCTGTCCGACACGGTCGGCTTTATTTCAAACTTGCCGACGCAACTCGTCGCAGCGTTTCGCGCCACCCTCGAAGAGGTGCTCGAAGCCGACGTCATTCTCCACGTGCGCGACATCGCCCATGAAGATGCCGATGCGCAGCAGAGCGATGTCGATGCGGTGCTGCGTCAGCTCGGCATCGACCCAGACGCAGGCAAGGGCATCATCGAGGTCTGGAATAAGATCGATCGCTTCTCGGCGGACGAGCGTGAAAATCTCGACAATATCGTCGCGCGGCGCGATGCGGCGCATCCGTGTTTTCTCGTCTCGGCCGAAACCGGCGAGGGCGTCGATGCGCTATTGCTCGCGATCGAGACGCGGCTTGCCGCCACGCGCTTCGCGCTGGATCTGACGATCGACGCCGCCGATGGCGCGGGGGTGAGTTGGCTGCATCGCAACGCCGAGGTGCTGAGCAAAGAATTGCATGACGGTCATTATGCCATGACGGTGCGCGTGGACGAAACCAAGCGGGATTTGGTGGTGAACAAATACGGCGCCATCGTGCATGAGGATGCCGGGGAGTAGGGTGGCGCTCACCGTTGCGACTACTTGGTCTCGCCTGCTTTTGCCTCATTCCACAACGCATCCATCTGTTGGAGCGATGCGTCCTGCAATGACCGCCCCTGCGCTTCCAACG
>JANMAN010000541.1:0-1866 GCA_031359885.1 Tardiphaga sp.
CGCACACGCTCTCCGGCGACGGCGATCCGTGCGATGTGTTGGTCGCCAACACCCGCGCGATCGTGCCCGGCGCGGTGATGAGCGTGCGCCCTGTCGGCGTGCTGCTGATGGAAGACGAGGCCGGCGGCGACGAGAAGATCATCGCGGTGCCGTCGTCGAAACTGACGCAGCGCTATGACAAGGTGAAAAACTACAGCGATCTGCCGGGCATCACGCTCGAGCAGATCCAGCATTTTTTCGAGCACTACAAAGATCTCGAAAAGAACAAATGGGTGAAGGTGTTGCGTTGGGGCGACGCCGCCGACGCGCATCGCCTGATCCTCGAAGGCATCGAGCGCGAAAAAGCAGCGAAGAAGTAGGCTGCGACGTTTTACGTCATCCTGAAACGGGATAGCGAGACATGCGGAAACTCAAACTCGCAGCTCTCGCCGTCCTCATCGCGCTGGTCGCGCTCGCAGCCATCCTTGGCTTCAACACGTTCACGAACCGCTCGACACAAATCGCCGTTGCCGCCATCCCCCGCACCGCGATCGATACGGAGGCCGCTGCCAAACGGCTCGCTGAATCCATCCGCTTCCGCACTATCTCAAGTTATGAGAGGCCCGATCAAGCCGCCGAGGCGCTACGCGGGATGCAGGCGCATATCGCGGCGAGCTTCCCGACGTTCCATGCGGTGTCAACGCGCGAGACCGTCAGTGACTACAGTCTGCTCTACACCTGGCAAGGCAGCGACCCACAATCGAAGCCGATCGCGCTGACCGCGCATCAGGATGTCGTGCCGGTTGCACCCGGCACGGAGAAAGACTGGCGGCACCCGCCCTTCGACGGCGTCGTCGCCGATGGCTTCGTTTGGGGCCGCGGCGCGTGGGACGACAAAGGCAATCTCTACGCGATGCTCGAAGCCGCGGAGACCCTTGCGCAACAAGGCTTGAAGCCGAAGCGCACGATCTATTTCGCATTCGGCCATGACGAGGAGGTCGCCGGCACGCGCGGCGCGACCGCTATTGCGGCACTGCTGGCGTCCCGCAACATCAAGCTCGACTACATCCTCGACGAAGGTCTGCTGATTACCGACGGCATTTTGAAAGGCCTCGACAAGCCGGCAGCGCTGATCGGCGTCGCCGAAAAAGGCTACGCGACATTGGTGCTGACCGCGCAGGCAACGTCGGGCCATTCGTCGATGCCGCCGCGCGAGACCGCGATCGGCATGATGAGCGTTGCGCTGGCGCGGTTGGAAGATCGTCGCCTGCCGACGCGCATCCGCGGCACCATGGCCGAAATGTTCGATACGCTGGCGCCTGAAATGAGCGGCTTCAACCGCGTGGTGCTATCGAATTTGTGGTTGTTCCGGCCGCTGCTTTTGAACCAGATGGAAAAGACCGGACCGACCGAAGCCTCGGTGCGAACGACGACGGCACTGACCATCTTCAACGCCGGCGACAAGGACAATGTGTTGCCCGGCAATGCGACGGCGACGGTGAACTTCCGTCTGCTGCCGGGCGACACCCAGGCCAGCGTTACCGACCACGTCCGCACCACGATCGACAATCCGAAAATTACCATCGCGCCGTTTCCCGGCAATACCGAACCGCCGCACGTGACGGCCACATCAAGCGATGCTTATCGTGCACTCAACCGCACCATCCGCGAGATTTTTCCCGATGTCGTGGTCGCGCCCGGCTTGATGGTCGCGGCCACGGACTCCCGACACTATGCGGATGTTGCCGACAGCATCTTCCGCTTCTCGCCGGTCCGCGCCACCGCCGAAGACCTCAAGCGTTTTCACGGCACCGACGAGCGGCTGTCGATCGACAATTACGGCGACATGATCCGGTTCTATCGGCGGCTATTGGAAAATACGGCAGC